>CAYHAT010000110.1:0-9412 GCA_964354675.1 uncultured Actinomycetota bacterium
GCCTGCTGGAAGGGGATATCGCTCCCATAAGTGTCGAGGACTTAGAGGAATCGATGCAGGAAGGAGGCACCTTCCTGGGCACCGCCAGATGCAAGGCGTTCGAGACCGAGGAAGCGCAGCTCCAGGCGGTGAAGAGCCTTGAGGCAAAGGGCATGGAAGGTCTCATAGTTGTCGGCGGCAGCGGCTCTCAGAAGGGCGCCTTCGCCCTCCACCGACATGGATTTCCTGTGGTGGGGGTCGCCTCCACTGTGGACAACGACCTCTACGGCACGGATATATCCATAGGCGTTGACACCGCCTTGAACACCATCATCTCGTCCCTCGACCGCATAAGGACCACCGCCGAATCCCACCGCCGGGCATTCCTGGTGCAGGTGATGGGAAGGAATTATGGATACCTGGCCTTGATGTCGGGCATCGCCAGCACGGCCGAGGTCATCGTTACGCCGGAATTCGAGATGGAGCCGGAGGAGGTCGCCAGGGAACTGCACCTGGCCCACGAGCGGGGAAAGAGATACGCCATCGCGGTGATCGCCGACGGTGCCAAGAACAACGTCGAGAAGATCGCCGGCTATATGAGGGAGCACCTGGATGAGCTCGACTTCGAGTTGCGGGTGACCATCCTGGGACACGTACAGCGGGGCGGCCCGCCCACGGTATTCGACCGCTACCTGGCTGCCCGCCTGGGATCGGCCGCGGTGCAGGCTCTAAGCGGCGGCAAAACAGGGGTGTTGGTCGGCTGGAAGTACCACGACGTGGCGTTGATCCCGCTGGAGGAAGTCGTCTCCAACCGCAAGGAATTAAGCCTGGACCTGTGGCGGCTCGGGCAGATGCTGGCCAAGTAGAGGTTTGCCAGGAAAAGGTATGGTTGAGAGGATCGGCGTCATGAGCTCGGATAAAGCACGACAGGTTTCTCGCGGCAGCGAAGAAAAAGACATCCTCGAGAGGCAGGGTTTCGTCGAGGAGATGGGGACGAGCATCGATTGGATAAAGAGAGACCTTTACCCGCCCGATATGGTCAAGGGCAATATCGAGAACTACATAGGCGTGGCCAAGATCCCCGTTGGGCTCGCGGGGCCCTTGCTCATCCATGGAGACCATGCCCAGGGCGATTTCTTCATCCCTCTCGCCACTACGGAGGGCTCGCTGGTCGCCTCGTATAACCGGGGCATGAGGGTGATCGGGGAATCGGGCGGATGCCGCGTCAAGATCTTCGAGGACCATATGCAACGCGCCCCGGTGTTCCGCTTCACTTCTCTTGAAGAAGCGGAAAGGTTTACGAGGTGGCTCGAGGCCAACCGGGACATCATGGACAAAGCAGTCAGCAAGACGACATCACACGGAAGGCTGACCGATGTCGATATCTTCAATCTCGCCAGGAACGTGTACGTACGCTTCGGGTTCCATACCGGGGATGCTGCGGGTCAGAACATGGTGAACCTGGCCACCAGCAAGATCTGCCGGTACATCAAGGAGTCGTATCCGGGCTGGGACGCGGTGGAGTCGTTCAACCTGGCCTCGAAGTTCTGTTCGGACAAGAAGTACTCGCAGATAAACGTGCTCAAAAGCAGGGGCAAGAAGGTCTCGGCAGAAGTGGAGATACCCGATGCCGTGCTGAGGGAACGCCTCAGGACCACGGCCGACATCATACTGGACAACTTCCTGAACGGAACCCTCAGCGCCATGTACGCCGGCTGCATCAGCAACGGGTTCCATGCCGCGAACGGCATAGCCGCTATGTTCATCGCCTGCGGCAACGACCCGGCGAACGTCGCCGAGTCCCACGTCGATCTATTGGATATAAGGCCCGTCCGGGGCGGCCTCTACTTCGGCGTTACCCTTCCATCGCTGATCGTCGGCACCGTCGGGGGCGGTACGAATCTCCCGACGCAGAACGAATGCCTTAACATCCTTGGCTGTAAAGGCACCGGGAATGCGGGCAAGTTCGCGGAGATCGTGACGGCCGTGGTACTGGCCGGCGAGATATCCCTCATCGGGGCGATCACCTCCGATGAATGGGTCGGTGCCCACGAGAAACTGGGCCGCAACCGGCCGCAGGAGACCGCCTAATCCTGCAGCGAGATCTCCCGCTTCAAGACCTTTCCGGATGAGTTCCTGGGCAGTTCGTCCACGAACTTGATCACCCGGGGATACTTGTAGGCCGCGACCCTCTCCTTTACGAAGCGGCGGAGCTCCTCGGCCGTGGTCTCGGTTTTCGGCCTGAGGACCACCGCGGCCGCGACCTCTTCGCCCAGGTCCGGATCGGGAACGCCCAGAACCGCGACCTCCATAACCGCGGGATGCTCGTAGAGGACCTCCTCTATCTCCCGCGGATAGACGTTATAGCCGCCCCTGATGATCATCTCTTTCTTGCGGTCCACGATAAAGAAGTAGCCGTCTTCGTCCTGGAGGGCGAGGTCGCCGGTGTGAAGCCACCCACCCCTCAACGTAACCGCGGTGGCCTCGGGCTGGTTGAGGTACTCCTTCATGACCCCCGCCCCGGCGATAAGTAGCTCGCCCACTTCACCGGGCATCACATCGTTATCGTCGTCATCGACTACACGGGCCCTGAATCCCGGGACGGGGAACCCTATGGAGCCGGTGCGGGTGCGGCCGGGCGGGTTCTCGAGGCAGGTGGGTGAGCACTCCGTGAGGCCGTAGCCTTCCATGATCCACGTATCGAATATATTCTCGAAACGCTTGAAGACCTCCACGGGAAGCGAGGACCCGCCTGAGACGCAAAAGCGCAGGCTTGACCGCTGCGGTGGTGATGCGCTCGCCAGCTCCACCAACCTGTTTATCATCGTGGGTACCGCGTAGAGTATGGTGCTTTCCTCCTCCTCTATCGCCGCCAATATCTCCGCGGCGTCGAATTGATCCCACATGCGGAGGGTCAGTCCGCTGAAGACGGACAGGTTGAGCGCATGGGTCTGTCCGTAGATATGAAAAAGGGGCAGCGCGGAGAGTACGATGTCGCCCGGCTCGGAAGCCCGCAGCCCCGATACCGCCAGAACATCGCTCATGAGATTCCCGTGGGTGAGGACAGCTCCCTTAGGCAGCCCGGTGGTCCCGCTGGTATAGATGATGGCGAAAGGATCTTCGGCGCTGGTGGCGGCGTAAGCCACGGAATCTCTCGTGTGGTCAAAAAGCTCGCGTAGAGAAATATACCCGGTGGGGATATCGTTTCCTTTCACGATACGGATACCCATGTCCGGCAGGGAATCGATGACCGGCATCGCTTCATCCAGGTAATCGCGGTGGCCGACAAAGGCCTTGGCGCCCGAGTCGCTGAATATGTGCTGCAGCTCGCCTCTGCGGTAAATGAAATTGACCGGCACAACGACGGCGCCGAGCCTGGCCAATGCATAATAGACCAGGACCCAGTCAATGGAATTCGGCATCATCAGGACGCATGCATCGCCGGGCCGCAAGCCCATCCGCCCTAGCCCGCGCACGAGGGCGTCGACCTGGCGGTCCATCTCTAGGAAAGATATCGCTTCTCCATTAAAAGTTATCGCGGTATGATCCGGCAGGCGGGCGGTTGCTTCGATCAGGAAATCAGCCAGGTTCATTTCTTCATCCCCTCGAGATGCTTGCTGAGCTGGAATCCGGCGACATAGGCCGGTCGAATCAATAATAGTGACCAGGCTCGGTTGACCGCAATAGGCGCTGCTTTTCGCCTCTTCTTAATTTGAGCCGTCATAGGCTGCGCCTGGAGATGCATATGGGAGATCCCGGCTTAGGTTTCATATACGCCGTATTCCCGCGTGCAGTCCACCCAGACCCGCAACAGCTCCGGGTCAGCCTCGTCGAGGATGGTGTTGGAGCTCATGATGAACCCACCACCCTCTCCCACCACATCCAACAACTTCCTGGCATATTCCCGTACCTGATCAGGTGTGCCGGTTTGCAAGAGGGAGAGGGGCATGTCTCCGCTGATGCACATGACGTCCCCTAGGATCTCCTTGGCCTTGAAGAGATCGGTGCGGTCGAACGTGCCGAGGATCTTGCCCGCCGGTAGTTCCCTTAAGTGCTGCAGGCGCTGGTTGTAGGTGCCCTCGAAGAAGGGGCAGGGGGTAAGGCCGGCATCGAGGAGGCCATGGATGAGGTCCTTGAAACCCGGCCAGTAAAAGCGTTCGAACTGTTCGAGGGACATGAAGCCGTCGGCCCCCCGGTGCATGGGGATGAAGACGCGGGGGTTGCCGCTCATCTGTGCCGGGATGACCGCGGTAGCGATCAGGTCGGGCAGGATCATCTCCTGGGCCGCGATCAGTTTTTCCGGGCAGCGATACATATCCAGCATCGCTCCGCGCATGCCCCTCAGCATGTCCGAGATGATGTCGAAAGGGGCCAGGGTTACCCCGTTGAAGGAAGCCGGGAACCCGCGCTCGCCCATCATGCGCTCGAATTCCAGGTAACCGGCGGTCCAGCGCATGGCCTCAGCGCCGGCCTTGGAAAGGACTTCCAACGCGGCGGCGATGGGTGGGAGGGTGATCATGGCGGTCATGACGGCCCCCGCGTATCCCACGACCATGGTCCTCAGTGGGGGCAGAAAGCCGAGGCCCTCCAGGGCGCCGAAGATGCGCGGCAGGTAGGTACGGATAGCGAAGTCGGAGGGATCATTGAGGAAAGCGTCATATTCGTCCGCCCGCATGTACTCTCCCTCTACGAACTGGAAGGAAACCCTGGGATCGAGCTCACGCCCCGGGAGTTTTATCATGCGGTTGCCCAGCGTCTCGTGTACCACCCCGGAGGTGAAGACGGCCGCCGCGGGCTGGAAATAGAGGTCGGGCTCGAAATCGGTTATGGCCTTCTCGTTTGCTGCCAGCCAGCGGTCCAGGTCGAAGAAAACGTCCTCGTAGGTCATCCCGGCATAGCGGGCCGGGAAGAGACCGAAGGCGAGGAAGATCGGGACACGGTCCGGCACCCGCAACGCGATGGCATCGTTGACTCGCTTAATCCGCTCGGCATAGAGTTCCTCGGGCGGTTTCGACATGACCATCACCCCCCCACCCATGTCCTGGAAATGGAAACGGCGGCGACAGCGTCCGCGCCGAAAGCGTCCGCCCCCGCGTAACTGCGCACCTGCTCGTCCACGGTGCCGCCGCCCACCATTATCTTTACCTCATCCCGCAGGCCCGCCTCGCGGATGGCCTCCACCGTCCTCTTCATGGCGTCGTAGGCGATGGTCAGCAGGCAGCTCATACCGACGACATCCGGGCGTGCCTTTCGGATCTCCTCCACGAACCGCTCGGGAGCTACGTCAACCCCCAGGTCGATCACCTCGAAGCCGTTGACCTCCAGCAGAAAAACCACGATGTTCTTGCCCAGGTCGTGGATGTCGCCGGCCACGGTACCGATAAGCACCTTGCCCAGGCGTTTCGCCTGTGCCTCCTCCCCCAGGCCGGGCTTGACCAGCTCCGCGATCTGCCCGAGGATCTCCCCGGACATGATGAGGTCTGGAAGGTAATATTTCCCATTCTCGTATCCGTCGCCGATGACCTCCATGGCACGCCGGCAGAGGTCCATGATCAGCAGGGGCTCCGCGCCACTGTCGAGCATCTCCCGGGATATGCGCAGCGCGTCCTCCTCAGCCATAGCGGTTATTGCCTTGATCAATTCCTCATCCATGGCTCCCCTTTCCAAGGTTTCTCTGAGTGACTGCAGCTACTGCATCTCATACGTAAAACCCTATTGTCCTTATTCTCAAGCTCTTTCTTTTTCTCCGCCGCATGCCTCTTAGTTCTTCATCACTTCAGAGCTTCAATCGTTCCGCCTATCTCTTCATATAGCTGCGGCAGGAAGGAAGCCAGGTTGTTGTACTCGATCAGGCTATGCAGGCAATTGTTGCGCGCCAGGTCCATCATCTTATAAGGCAGGGGCCGTTTCACCCTCATGGGAATGCCACCTTTCATCGTATACCCGAGCCAGTAACGGCTGCGGTATTCGACGCCGCCCTCGACTTCACGGATGGCGTGGAAGAAGGCGTTAAACGGGGTTTTAAGCAGGCTTAAGATAACGTTCGCACAATATGCCCTCGATATGCTCGGCTCCTTGAACATCTCCACATCCAGGCCGAAATCCTGCGGAGAGAAGAACTCGATCACTATCTTCTGCGATCCCTCCACGTTGAACCCCTCAACCGGGTAGTGCGTGCTGCCGTAGTTCCTTTCCCTCAGTGCGACTCCCGAACTGTCCAGGTGTTGCGCGGGGTTCTTCACGCTGATGTCGGTATGCGCGACCGGGCACCACATGGCGTATCTCAAACCCTCAAGGGGATGCCAGTTGAACCACCAGTCGAGCATCTCAGGCGTGACGCCCGGCATCTCGACCAGGGTGGCCGCAAATCCGCTGCCGTCCTGCATGACGGTGTATCCGGTTTCCACCTCCAGGTATCCGGACTTCATCAGATCGTTCCTGTCCCGGATCGAGGTGGCCGTTGAGGGATCGACCGGTCCCTCATTCACCTTTGCCAGGTCTTCCGAGGGGATCTCGGCTACTTCTTTATGAAAATACTTGGCATACGGCCTCGACTTCTCCGCCACCGTCAGATCCCTGCGCTTCATGCTCCTGATGTCATCCATGGTTACCTGCGCCGGGAAGATGTTCCCCATTCTCACAAAAAAACTCCTGATGTTCACTTTTACCTCCTCGATATTCGATTTGGATCTCGGAGTTATCACGGCCTGTAGCAGTTGACATCCGTCGAGTATGGGGTACGACGAATTCGACACATATTCTAACCCCGCTATTTCACCTGGATCTCCACGGGTGGGGACCAATCGGTACAAGCCGCTGTTTTGTCGATGTCGAGACGCCGCAGGCGGGAGCGGACGGCATAGCTTCCGGAAGAAAGCGGTCCTATGATGATCTGGGTATCGCATATACCCTCGTGGATAGTTTTCCAGGCGCCGTCGACTTCCAGTAGTTGGACGTCGAATCCGATCCCTTCGGGTAGGGGTGCGGCTCCGAGATCGACGTTTGCCTGGCCACCCGCGGCAACAGAAGGCTGAACGTTAACGGGTATGGCAATGGAACCCGTGAAGCCGGAGACCATATCGCAATAGCTGAAGGTACCCGCCCAGGGGATTCTCATCCACCAGGTCTCGGGGTTATGCGAGTGTCTGCCTCTTATCAGCTGCGAATCCCAAAATCCTAAGCCGCTGGATTCGGTGACCGAGTGATAGTCTTCACCGGCATTGGTCCACTCAAAGAAGTTGCCCATCCAGCCGCTAGAACGCTCGGGTAAAAAGCTCCCATCCTGGATGACGATCTGGTGTTTGGGGGCAGGACTGCTGAGGATTTCGGGTAACTCCAGCCAGGAGGGGTAATCGTTGCCAGTGTGGATATTGGTCGTGCCGGGTTTGGGGGAGAAGGCTTGGTAGGCCGCAAGCCTCAAGGTCAACGCCGGGAGAAAAGAAAGCGGCTTCCCGTGGAAATAAACCTCGCCCTTTCGCTTGTAACGACCGCAGTGAATGGTCAGCCCGATGCGGTGGCCGGCCTTGAAGAGCATGCTGGTCGGCCAGATCTCGACGTCCAAGGGAACCGGGATACCCGGTGTCAGCCAATCGTTTCCGGTAAAGAGATAGAAGGGTTGGTGCGGAGTGGTGTGCTCGGGGTCCAAGGCCCGCAGGGAGGCCCGCAGCCAGCCACGGGTGACCGGCTCGTCACGCATGCCGGCGATGGCGTAGGCGAAGCGCGTTTCGCGGCCGTTTTCGTCGAAATCCCGCACCTCCACGGTGAGATCCACGTCCCTCAAGGAAGAGGATACACAGAAGTGAGCGGTCAAGGGTCCAGCGATCTGTATGTCCCGGGCGAGAGGTTCGGTGAGGAAAGTCACCTGGTGGCTGCTTCCCACCTCGGGGTCGCTGTGCCACTCCGCCACGACCGAAGCGCCTTCCTCCGGCTCTGCAATGCTCAGAGTCTTCTTCCTGGCATCCAGGTAGTAATTCGTCCACTGTGTCTGTTCAAGCGGCCAGCTGTCGCCGTAGATATGGGTGAAGGTGTCCGGGCCGGTACGGAGCTCCACGTCCACCGCCGGCTCACCCTCGATGCCCGTGTCGATACCCTTCAGATATTGATCGAAGAAGCGCAAGACCGTCCGGTTGGCCCACGGCTGAAAGGCCGAGCCCCAGTGGGTACCGCTATAGAGGAGGAGCTTCTTCTCGGGGCTGCGCGCCGCAATAAACGCATTCACGTTACCCCGCAGGTGCAGGTCTGGGTCGTTTAGATTCCCGACCGAGAGCATGGGTACTTCGATCTCCGATATTAATCTCAACATCATCGGCGTGCTGCGTTTCCCCTGCGACAAAACACCCATTCCGTATTCCCAAAGGTCGTCACATAAGGGATGGCTGAGCAGCAGCTTCAGGTAGTCTTTGGACACGAATGGGTTGTTAGCGATGAACTGCATCCCCAAGGCAAAGATCAGGCCGAACCGGCAGAGGATGCCTCCCCGGTAGGCGACGTCCCGATAGGGGTCAGCGAGGCCTTCCCAGGGGACCATAGCCTTGAGGGATGGCGGCTGAAGGCCGGCCACAAAGTACTGGAACATGGCATAGTAGGAGATGCCGTATAAGCCGACGTTCCCGTTGCTCCACGGTTGTGTTGCCGTCCATTCGATGGCGTCATAATAGTCCACAGCCTCCTGGTAATCCAGGGTCGCGGTCCGTCCCTCCGATCCTCCGTATCCCCGCGTGCTGAAAGTAATATAGACGTAACCGCGCGACACCCAGTACTCCGGATAGGCCTGCTCAAACTGCTGATATTTTGTCCCCACGCCACCATTATCATCGGCGCCTGGTTGTATGTTGATGTAGCGAGGGTACGGCGCCTCAGCCATGATCACCGGAAAGCGACCGGGAGCATCAGGACGAAAAATATCGCCACGCAGCTTTATCCCGTCCCTCGTTGGGATGTCGATTTTCTTCTCGAACTTGATGCCGTAGGCCGGCTGGCTGAGGTCGTAATCGTAGCGCCCGTCATCAACGTAAGGCAGGTCCGCCGGTGCACCACGCGTAGATGGGAACCTGGAAGAGATCACTGCATTGAAAACCTTGAAAAACGGCCACCAGATGAAATGAGCCGCTTTGGCCGCATAAGGTAACGCCTGCAGGAATCTCGATTTCGTTGCATACTCCCCCGTTTGGGGAGCGCGAGTAATCCCTTCCGACAATTCAATTATCCCCTTTCAAGAGTCACGATAGCGTCAAGAAATTTGTGTCCATAGCCTTCCTCCTTGTTCGGTTGCTGATATAGGTATGGGGGCCCATTCCCTAATGGTGGTATATATCCGCCACCACCATGCATGAAGCTAAAAATAACTAAACCCAAATATGGCGTGAGCTCCCCAGGAATTCTCGGTTTGCTTGTATCGAGAACAAGAAAGTCCTTCTTGTCACCGAGTTTCTTA
>CAYHAT010000111.1:0-9399 GCA_964354675.1 uncultured Actinomycetota bacterium
CTGGTGTTCCTCTCCCCCGGTTGACCGCTGTGCAACCAGTCCGTAGGGCTGGCAGCCCGCATCATCGAGAAGGCGGGGATCCCGACCGTCACCCTGTGCCAGATGCCCTTCGTGATCGAGAAGATCGCTGCCCCCCGGGCGGTGGCGATAGAGTTCCCCTTCAGCATGATCTGGGGCCACCCGGGCGACCGCGAGATGCAGCTGCGTATCCTCAAGCACATGCTGGAGGCGGCGGAGACCATAGAGCAACCGGGGACCATCATCGAGCTTCCCTATACCTGGCCGGAGGAGGATACGAAGAAGCGGGACTGGTTCCCGGCCGAGCCGCCTCCATGGATGACGGACCAGGAGAAGATCAACGAGATGCTGGCTTTCATCCAGAACGGGGATCCCATGGAGGAGGCTTGAGGCGGCTCCCGCTTGCATGCCCCGGTTACGCCGGGGGCCGGGGCTGTGTGGAAGATCGATCGCATGCCGGCACCGGCGGTTGACCATCGATATACCGGCAATGCCGAGGAGATGTATGGGGGGATTCCCTCTTGTTAGAATAAGCGCGGGGATGTTTTCCTTTGATTAGAGGAGGTGCTGCATGAAAGTCCTGGTCGCCTACTTGTCCCAAACGGGCAACACTAAGAAGATCGCCGAGGCCATCTACGGGGAGATAGAGGCGGATAAGGATCTCAAGGAGCTGGGCGAAGTAGAGAGCCTGGAGGGATACGACCTCGCTTTCATCGGCTTCCCCATCCACGCCGCCAATCCCGCCGCCGACGCGAAGGCCTTCCTGGAAGCAAACGCCGCCGGGAAAAAGGTCGCCGTCTTCGTGACCCACGCCGCCTTGGAGGGCACCGAGAACGCGGAGAGGTACCTGGACAGTTGCGAGGTGGCGGTGACCGGCGCAGACCTGGTGGGGACGTTCGACTGCCAGGGCGAGATGGCCCAGGCTATCGTCGATTTCCTGGCCAAGAGCGACAACCCGCGCCACCAGGAAGCCGCCGCGCGAGCCCCCGAGACCAGGGGGCAGCCCGACGAGTCACGCCTGGAGAAGGCGCGTGCTTTCGCCCGCGAGGTGATGGAGAAGGCTGGCGGCTGATCCCCGGAGACGTTGTGCCTGCTGATCACAGGGGCTAGAGAGATCGATCCCCTGCGATTAATAGTGGCTCTTAGACACTCGCGGTGCTCCACGACATCGCAACTATTTCATTGCCTCCTCGGCGGCCTCGATGCCGCTGCGCAGGGACCCTTCCACGCAGGAGATAAGGTACATGTACTCGCCGGCCAGGTAGAGGCCCTCCACGTCCCGGTAGTTGCGCTTCCTCATATCATGGATGGCCCGGGCCTGTCCGGGTGGGTCAAGGCATATGGCTTCGTCCCAGCGCACCGCCTCGGTGATATAGGGTTCGTCGGGCATGGTGGGGACGATGTTCTGCAGGTCCTTGATCATCATGCGCTTCAGCTCACCCGTGGGTAGCTCGTTGAGCTCCTTGGCGCGGCGGCCCCAGGTGAGGCAGTGCACCAGTCCTGCGCCGGGCGGTGCGAAGTAGGGCGACTTGCCTCCCGCGTCGGCGAATCCCGGCTGCATGGAGCCCTCGTTGCGGGAGAAGGTCACGGCGTACCAGCCCTCGGGCAGGAGCCTTTCCTTGAGGGCGAAGATGAAGTGGATGCACGAGCTGTAGGTGACCGTCTCCAGTGGCTTGCGCAGGGTGTCGGGGAGGTCGGGTATGAGCCGCATGGCGGTGGTGGCGGTGGTGGTGCAGATGACCGCGTCCGCGTCCATGAACCCCTCCGGCGTCTCTACCCCCTTCGCCGTTTTACCCTCGAGGACCACGCTTTTCACGGGGGTCGAGAGGCGGATAGAGTCCTTGCACTCCTCGTATAGGGCGGCGGGCAGGGACCCGATGCCCTTCTTGAGGAACTTGAGCCCCGGCACAAGCCCGATGAGCAGGGCGAGGATATGCGCCGCCCCCGCCTGGTCGGGCTCGCCCAGGGTGAGCGAGGCGGTCATGGGCTGGAATATGTAATCCAGGGCCTCCTCGCCACCGTAGCGCAGGGCAAACTCCTCGATGCTGATGTCGCTTAAGTCCAGGACCGCCTCGGGATCCATGCTGTCGAAATCAAAGTCACGATATCGCCTGGCCACGTGAAAGGCGATCTTGGCCATCTGGGGGTAGGCCTTCCAGGGAAGGCCGCGGAACCTCAGGAGCTCTCGCCGGTGCTTCCAGGCCTCCCGGGGGTTAATAGTCGCCGGTATGGGGTAGAGCTTGCCGTTCCTCCACATGGCCCCCATGAAATCGAAGTCCTGGATGGCGTCCTGCATGCCCAGCTCGCGGCAGAGCCGGAAGGTGGTGGTGCAGAGGTCCGCCGAGAACTGCGCCCCCAGGTCGAAGACGTAGCCCTCCTTCTGATATCCCCTGGCGCGCCCTCCCGCCGCGTCCCTCTCCTCCAGGCAGAGGACATCCACGCCCTTCTTGCGCAGCTCGTAGGTGGCGGCCAGCCCCGCCGGCCCCGCGCCGATGACGATGACTTTCATACCATCACCTCCCGATGGTGAGTCCCGAGATCTGCCGCCGTTTCTAATCAGCGGTTTCTCAATAAACGGTAGTTAAACTTTTGAGGCCTGACCCCAAAATGTTGCCTCGAGGTTGCAATGCTTCGCTCGCGATGACGTTTTCCCGTTAATGCGCCCATTCATCGCGGGAAAGTCAACTTTTGAGGCCTGACCCCAAAAGGTTGACCCGCTCGCGACGCGATAACCCTTCTGAAAAAGACTCTAGAATCTTCCATAGCCGGTGACGTTAGCCTTGAAGGCCTGGCGCAGAAAGAACCGGTTGAACAAGTGCATGAAGGGCAGGGAGGCCCGCATGGGGTACTTCACCATGAGGTCCTGCGGGCTGCGGTTGATGATGCGCTTGGCCGCCAGCAGCGGGTAAAAGGTCCAGTTCAAGCGCCTGAACTCGTCGTAAGCCCCCGCCGGGTCGCTGTAGGCTCGCGCCGCGATCTTCCCGGAGAGGAAGGCGCCGTGCATGCCGAAGAAGAGGATGGGGTCCATCATCCCCGCCAGGGTGCCGGCCAGGATCAGGTCTCCCTGGAAGAGCCTGGGGTTGCTGAAGTGGCGTATGGGCGCCGCCGCCGCCCCGCCCTTGGCTCCGCCTCCCAGGGGGAAGAACTTCTTGAAGGGGTAGCCGTCCTCGAGGGTGGCCTGCTCGGCGAACTTCTCCATCTCCCACTTCGCCACCGGCCGCTGGCGGTTGAAGATGAGGGCGAAGGCGATGCCGTTCACCGAACAGGTGAAGGCGTAGTCGGGTGAGTAATCGTCGAAATAGAAGGAGACCCTGGCCTCCGGCCATGGCACCCGGCACTTGGAGAAGCAGCCATAGAGGCTCTGGTAGGGCACGTTGGCCGCCTCGAAGCCGTCGGCGTGCAGCCCGGTGGCCATGATGCTCCCCCGCGGCAGTTCATGCACCTGCCGGTCCGAGATTATGGGCTGATCAAACTCGAACCTAACCCCCTCCTCCACCGCGATGCGGTAGAGGTAGTGGTCCATGGAGGAGCTGCGCGGCCCCCGCTCGATCATCCATGCCTGCACGTTGGGGGGGAATTTCAGCTTGAAACGTTTGCCCCAGACCCCGAGGATCCCCCCGGTCATGGGCACCATTCCCGGCTTCAAGTCGATGCCGGTGTAGCGGGACATGGCGTCGGCGTCCATGGGAGTGCCGTGGGGAGAGGGGTTGTAGACGGCCAGCCCTCCCACGCGCTTCCCCTTCTCCAGCACGATGACCTCGCGGCCCTCCCGGGCCAGGTTGATGGCGGCGGTGAGCCCCGCCAGCCCGGCTCCCACCACGTAGATCGGCCCTTTGCGTTCGCCCATCACGCCCTCCTAGATGTTGATATATCTAGAATATTTATCCATACGCTTCAATAACACGTAACCGGGGATCATTTCAGCCAGGCCCGCACCCTGGATCTTCCCCATGAGATCCACCCGGGAGACATCCCTTATCACGCGGGATAGCGCCCAGCCGCGCAGGAACTCCGGTGAGTAGTTGATGGCCAGGCGGCGAAATACCCACATGCGGTTGAAGCTGCGGTTGCAGACCTTGAACATCTCCTGGGCCGTGGCCTTGTCCTCCAGGGCGATGGCCGCGATCTTCCCCGAGACCATGGCCCCGTGGCAGCCGAAATAGGTGCCCGGGTCCTGAGCCCCCGCCAGGGTGCCTGCCAGTATCCTGTTGCCGGCGAAGAGCCGAGGCTGGTTGAGATAGCGCGAGGCGAAGGGGCCTTGCTCTGCGTGCCAGGTCTTGAACTCCATGCCCTCCGTATCTTTGAGCTGCCGCTCCCAGATGACGCGCCTCTCCTCCCCCACCGGGCGGCGGGCGAAAAAGAGCCCGGCCGCTATGCCGTTGGCGGTGGGGAGATAACAGTAGTCCTTGGTGTAGTGGTCGAAGTAAACGGCGCAACGCCGGGCATAGGACTTCTCCCCTCCCCAGGGCTTGTATGGCGCGCTCAGAACGTAACCGCCGACCATCTCGTAGGGGATATTCAGGGCGTCGAAGGCCTCCCGGTAGGGGCCGGTGGCCACGATGGTGTTGGGGGGATACTGCGCCAGGTCTTTCTGGGACCGTATGGGATTGCCCCACTCGAAGGTCACCCCCATGTCCAGGGCGATGTCGTGCAGGTAGCGGTCGATAGCCGTCTTACGGGGACCACGCTCTACGTTGTGGAGGATGGAGTACTCCGGCTTGAGCTCGCACTTTTTCCCGAAGACATAGATGGGGAAGCTCTCGACGGGTCCCACCTGAGGCTCCCCGATGGGCACGCCCAGGAAGCGTGACATGAGGTCGCAGTCGAAGGGGGTGGAATCCACGAAGGGGTGCGCTCCCGGCATCCCCCCAACCCGGTTGTATTTATCGACGCAGTGCACGTCATATCCCAGCTTGCGCGCCGTGATGGCCGCACACAGGCCGCCCAGGCCCGCCCCGACTATTACGACTTTCTTCTTAGCCATTTGCGCTCCTTCGATAAGGCATATCCGGGACTATGAGCAGAAAACCGCCGGCATGAGGTTTATACGCCACAAGGGGGGCCTCTAGCAAAACGTCATTACGAGGAGGCGCTTCGCCGACGCGGCAACCTTTACCACCATAGTCCGCATAACCCCAGACGGCTCTTTCAGAAGAACCACCTGCTACCATGTTTTTCATCTTCCCATCCGTTTCGTTATACGCACCTGGTGCATGGGGTCGCCACGCTCCGCTCCCTGCACTCGCTCCGCTCGCGATGACGTTTTCCTGTGCCTTAGCCACTCGCAATACCATTATCGATACTCAGTACCTGCCGAAGCCCGGCAGGGACTTCAAGGCCACATCGACCACCGGCTGGAGCAACGGGCGTTGCCTCAAGTAGAGCCCGAAGCCCAGCCTCAGGCCCAGGTTGCGCATCATGTGCGGCTGTACGTCGAAGAACCACTTGTACAGCCACGAATACTTATATGCCGACGTGAAGGTGTTGAAGAGCCTCCATGCCCGTTCCTTGTCCTCCACGGCTATGGCTGCGATCTTTCCCGAGACCAGGGAGCTCTGTACCCCGAAGAGGAAGAAGGGATCCTGCATACCCGCCAGGGTGCCCGCCAGGATCTTGTTGCCGGCATAGAGACAGGGAGCGGTGATCTTCTTGGTCGCCACCACTCCCTCGTGGGGTAGCCACTGCTCGAACTCCACGCCCTCCCACTCGCGCAGCTGCCGGTCCCAGGTGTCACGCATGGATCCATGCACCGGCCGCCGGTCGAAGGCGAGGGCGAAAGCCACCCCGTTCACGTTGGCGCAGTAGTTGTAATACTTGGTGTAACGGTCGAAGAAGCCCATGATGCGGGGAGGGCCCTCGTAACGCGTCTTGCCGATGAAACCGTAGACGTCGACATAGGGCCTCTTCAAGGCCAGGAAGGGCTCGACATGCAGCCCGGTGGCGATGATGGAGTTGGGGGGAAGGCGGGCGAAATCAGCCTGGGAGTCGTAGGAGACGCCGAACTCGAACTCCACCCCCGACTCCCGTGCGGTCTCGTAGAGCAGCGAATCCAGCGAGGTGGGGCGGGGGCCCCTCTCCACCGAGTGGAGATAGAGCTGCCAGCCTGGGATGGCGTGGGGCTTGCCGTAGACGTAGACCACGAACTCCTCGGTGGGAGTCACGTAAGGGGGTTTAAGATCCACCCCGATAAAGCGCCCCAGCTTCTCCGGGTCCATGGGCGTCACATCGACGGCCGGACGGACGTGGGGATCGCCTCCGATGCGCTCGAACCTCTCCAGAACCCTCACCCGGTGGCCCGCCTTGGCACAGTTGACCGCCGCTGCCAGGCCCGCCAGGCCCGCTCCTACGATGGTGACCTCTGCCATGTCTCCCCTTTCGCGTCCAGCCTACGCCGTAGGTTGAGGCCACCCGCCGGTCTCTTAAAGACCAGCGGGCGACATCTTGAACCCAGAATAGCCGTTTTCCGGCTTCCCCGGGAGGGGGTTCGTTCCAGCGACGTGTCCGCGCGCCGCTCTTGTCCCGCTATCCCCGTTTCCCGGGTCCCACGATCACTCCCGGGCCATCACCTCCTCCGCTCCCTGTCGCCGGCCCCTGGGCCGACGTATCCGGGCCTGCGGCCCGGTCTGCAAGCCGTCAGTCAACGCCCGCGCCGGCGTCCCGCGCCATGCGCCGGGCGGCATAGAATCCCACGCGAATGCCGTGAGGACGGGCAGCAACCTGCGTAGCATCTCTCCCTGACCTTACAGGCCTATCTTCTTGCACAGCCCCGTCTCGTAATCCCATCTGCGGGCGGCGATGTTGTTCGGGTCCACCGCCATCTTGAAATCAACCATGGCGTCTGTGAACGCGGCCGAGTTAGGCATGAGCAGGGGCACGAGGTCATCGAGCTTAGGCATCCCCTCCGGCAGCGGCAGGGCCATGCCCTTATTGAGGGGGATGGCGCCGCAGGCAAGTAGCAGACCTTCACCCAGGATGCCCGCCATCATGGCGCGCATGTAGGTCATGAACATGCGCATGTTGTCGTCCTTGTCGCCCTGGTTGGAGTAGAGGTCGTACTCCATGTACGCCGACCGGCCCATGTGGTAGGGCTGCAGGTAGGTGGAGGCGTCGTCGGGGGGCAGGTTGTCCTCGGTGTGGCCGGCCTGGTCGCTGGTCTCCACGCGCATCCTCCGCTCCGCCCCCAGGAAGTTGTCCAGGTGCCCGATGAGGGCCCCGATGAGGAAGGAGCCGCGCACCCGCATCACCCGCACGGTGACGTTGAAGAACTTCTGCCAGCGCTCCAGGTTGACGCTGCGCAGGTCCCCCACCAGGTCCTCCATGGCCTCCGCGGGCAGGAACTCCCATTCTGGGTCGATGCCGGTGATCACCCGCTGGAAGATCTCCGCCTTGAGCATCGCCTCCTCCATGCTCGTGCCGGCGAAAATGGAGAAGAGGTTGTTACGCGGGAAGGAGCCAGCCAGCGCGCTGGCCTGCTTGTTGTTCTCCCCCACGAAGACGCCGAAGAAGGAGTTCTGCATGTGGGCCAGCTCCAGGGTGAGGTTCTCGTTGGCCACCTTGTAGAGGACGTCGATAACGCACTCCAGGTCGTCCTTCTCGTAAGCAGGGAATATCTGGAAAATATGTTCCGCCTCGGGATAGATGCGCAGGGTCATCTCGGTGACCGTGCCCAGGGTGCCGAAGGCGTAGCGGAAGAGGGAGGCCATGTCCGGGCCGGGGCCGGGGACGTGGGCCTTAACCGCGCCGTAGGCGGCGGGGCCGGTCTTGAGCACGGTGCCGTCGGGCATGACCATGGTCATGTCGACGATGTTATCGATGCCGAAGCCGTACTTCGAGGCCAGGGTGTTGATGTTGCAGAAGGCGTGGTTGGATATGACCCCCGCGGTGGCGGCGGTGGAGGGGTTGAGCACGCGGCACTTCACCTTCTGTGCCTCCACCTGGGCCACCAGGTAGTTGACCCCGGGCTGGATGACCATGTAGCAGTTCTCCCCGTCCACCTCCAGCACCTCGTCCATGCGCCGCAGGTCCATGATGATCCCGCCGTACATGGGGATATGCAATCCCATGGTGGTGAGCCCGGTGCCCATGGGGATGACGTCCACCTCGCATTCGTTGGCTATCCTGTAGACCTCCGCCACGTCCTCGGTGGTCTCGGGCATGACCACCAGGTGGGGGTACTGGGAGGGCAGGGGTCCCTGGTCCCGGGAGTAACCGATGAGGATGACCGGGTCGTCGGTGACCCATGCCTCGCCCAGGGCCTCGGCCAGCATCTCCTTGGCGCGGGCTACGTCCTCGGGCTTGTTATGCAGGGGCTCTGCTTCGTGCTGGAAGATGATGCCCGAGATCCGCCTGTCCTTGATGTCCTTGGCTATATCCTTGGTCCACATACCCCTACACCTCCTTGCCCAGCGACGCGAGTAACACTTCCGCCAGGTCGTAGACCTTCATCTTGCTCCCTGCTGCCTCCACCGCCTGGTTGAACATCTGCACGCAGTAGGGGCAGCTGGTGATGATGGCCTCCGCGCCCGTCCATTCCGCCTCGAAGAGCCTTTCTTTTGCCGTGGCCAGGGCGTAATCCGGGAAGGCATAGCGCACCCCGCCCCCGCCGCCGCAGCAGAGAGAGTTGAAGGTGGCGCGGGGGAACTCGAGCAGTTCCAGCCCTGGGATGGCCTCCAGCACCCGGCGGGGCGGGTCGTAGATGTCGAAGCGCCGGCCCAGCTTGCAGGGGTCGTGGTATACGGCCTTGAGGGGCACTTCCTTCTCGGGCGCGAGCTGGCCCTTCTTGAGCAGGCGTGAGAAGAGCTGGCTTACATGCAGTACCTTGATGTCCGGGTCAAGCTCCCGCGCATACTCCTCCTTGAACACCCAGGCGGCGTGGGTATCGGGAGTGACGATCATCTTCACGCCCAGCGAGTTGAAGGTCTCGATATTCTCCGCGGCGTAGCTCTCGAAGAAGTCCCGGTCTCCCAGGATCAGCATGAGGGACCCGTCGCTTATCTCCGCCGCCCCCAGGGTGCCCACGTCCAGGCCCGCCTCCAGGAGCACCTGGGCCGCAGCGCGCACAGCGTGCGCAAGGGCCGGGTCGCTGGTGTAGGCGTCGCCGGCGTAGAAGAGCACCTCGGCCGATTCTGCGGGCAGGCTCTTCAGGGCCAGGCCCTTGGCCCAGTCGCCGCGCTTAGCCTTGTCCGCCCCGAAGGGGTTGTCGTTGGCCTCCAGGCTCTCGGCGAGCGCTGCATGCTCGGGCATGGGGCCCCATCCCTCGCGCACCGCTTTCTCGCGCATGAGCTCGAAGATGCGGGTGGGGTGAAGCTGTTTCACCTCGTAGCACTGCTCCTGGCAGGACGAGCACAGCATGCAGGTGTAGAGGATGTGCTGCATGGAATC
>CAYHAT010000112.1:0-9370 GCA_964354675.1 uncultured Actinomycetota bacterium
GGTCGAGCGCATAAAGGAGTAGATGGAGTTGGCTTTCGCCAGCTGGGTGATCTCCACCAGCTCCGGCAGCAAAGCGGATATGGAGTTGACCACGATGACCCCGAACAACGAGGCGGTGAAGGCGACTATGTAGATGAGATAGGGCGCATGCAGGAAGGGAAGCACGAAGAGCGCGGCCCCATAGAGGAGGTTGGTGATGACCAAGAGGTCCCGGCGGGAGAAGCGGTCCACGATGGACCCGGCGAAGGGCCCCGCGATGGTGAACGGGGCGAACCCCAGGAAGAGGGAGATACTCATGGAGAGGGCGGACCCGGTGCGCTCCAATACGAAGAGGGGCAGGCTTACGAAGTAGATGCCGCGCGCTACCATCCCCACGGACTGGGAAAGATAGAGCAGCATCAGCTGCCGGTTCTGCCTCAGGGGCGCTTTATATGTCGTTTTTTCGCCTGTCGCCTGCTCGCTCATCTCGATCCTCGTCGCCGGACCGCCCCGTTCATGTTCGGGCCGGTTTCCAACCCATCTTACCCGAGCCTGCGCATCGTAGACGAGGATATATTGCCAGTGACTCGAGCGTTATACGTATCTCTTGGGTGAATGGTTCACGCGGGGAAGGACAGGCCGGCGAAGGTGACCGCCGAGCCCTCGTTCTGGTCGAACCAGTGGCGGTGGTCGATGAGCTTGCCCCGGCGCCCCTCCAGGGCCTTGGTGAGTATGTATATGGGAGGCAGGCCGCAGACGTGCCGCGCGTCGTGCTCGGAGGCGATGTAGGAATAGAAGCCCTCCGCATCTCCCTCCTCCACCTTCTGCAGCATCTCCTTGTCCTTGGCGATGGCAGATGAGAGCTGCACGGCGTCCAGCGGGATAAGGCTGCCGAAACGCCGGCCCAAGTGGGAGAGGTCCGCCGAGGCCAACAGGAGTACATTGCCCTCCATGGCCGAGAGCAGACCCTTCAGGGCGGCGATGAAAGCTTTTATCTCCGGGACCTCCGAGGGCGAACGGCCCTCCTCGATGTAAGGGTGGAAGGAATTACAGGTGATGGGCAGCAGCCGGAAGCGGTCCGCCCCGCCTAAGGCTATGCAGAGCAGGGGGAGCTGGATCTCGATGGAGTGCTCGGAGCGGTGGGACAGCTCGTCCCCCAGGCCTTCCATACCAGCCGCCCGCGCGATACCCTCCGCCAGCCCCACGTCGGTCTCCACCAAGCCGAAGGGGGTGAGGTAGTTCTTGCCGGTGAGGGCGAAAGGGCCTTCCATCTCTCCGTGGCAGGTACCCAGGATGACCACCAGCGGATGGTAATCCGGGGTAAGTGATGCGACGAGGGTGGAATACAGCTTGCCGTAACATTCCCAACCTCGCTCCAGATCGATATGGGGGGCGACCATGCCGAGAGGCGGGCCGTCCAATCCCTGCGGTTCACCCGCCTCCTCCATCATCGCCCTTATCTGCTGCACGAGCTCGCGCGGGTCGGCGGCGTAACCGCTTCCCGCGCTGGTCATGGGCCGGTTGGGCAGGGACAGGTATTCATCGTCCAGGCGCTTCTTGTACGCACGGAAGG
The DNA here is from genome assembly GCA_964354675.1 of uncultured Actinomycetota bacterium. Classification (GTDB taxonomy): domain Bacteria; phylum Actinomycetota; class Geothermincolia; order Geothermincolales; family RBG-13-55-18; genus SURF-21. The sequence continues at coordinate 1,553 of CAYHAT010000112.1, forward strand.
TATCGTTGTCCAGCAGGAGCTTGCTGTCCAGCTCGCCTATGATAGCGGCCACCTGGTCGCTGGTTATGATATCTCCGAAACGGCGCACGTAAGCCGCCTGCAGGTCCCGCAGCGAGCGCGTGCCGTCGCAGAGGGAGGCGATGTAATAGATGGGAGGAGGCAGCGCGACCAGGTTTTTCGTATAACCCTGCGGGTCTCGCAGGGCAATGATCTCCCGGCCCTGCTGCTTGGCTGGAATGGCTTCCAGGTGTCGCAGTCTGGGGTTTTCCGATCCTTCCATAATCTTAGGGTGTGCCTATCTCCAGTCGGTGCGTTTCTTCGATTCACGCTCTATACCCACATCCAAGGCCAGCCACGCTTTGGTGCGGATGAGGTCGCTCGTGGTCGGGTCCGCGACCAATGTCATCATCGCTTCGATGCCCCGGGGGTCGCCGATACGGGTCAGGGCCTCGATAGCCTCGAAAACAACCTTGTCGTCCTCGTCCCGGAGCAACTCCACGATACCACCGATATCGCGGTCCCTCTCCATTTTCTTGAAGTCGTGCTTACCCATCCCGAACTTTGGCATATTATCACCGAGACCAATTCTAACGAGTTTCCACCCTTCGTGCTACCGGCCGCATCAGGCGTCACGCCCCTACTGTTCCCTCATTGGCCCGTTCTTCCGCCCAGCATGGACAGGCGGCGCAGATTGACCAGCACCTGCCCCATCTTCTCGGGCGAACTGAGGGCTACGACCCCCTGCTGTTGGGCGTCCGCTATATCCTGGATCAGCGCACAGGGGGCGATGAGGCACGCGAAGACCGGCTTGCCGTGTTTACGCCCGATCTCCGCGTAATCGCGGGAGGGGAATACCGGACCCGCCCCCCCGCCGGTGACGAAGACGGCGACCGCGCAGTCGATGTCGTCCTGTGCCAGGGCCAGGTCCGCGGCCTTGAGGTAAAGAGACGTGTCGGTCCACGCGAAGGCGAACATGTCCAGGGGATTGGCCGCAACAGCGTGTTCGGGGATGAACTCCGCTATGGCCTGCGATATCTCGGGCCTCAGGGGAGGGAAGCGCAACCCGGCTCTCTCGCAGATGTCGCAGATAGCCACCACCGGCCCGGCGGAATGGGTGGATATGAAGACGCCGTTGCCTGCGGGTTCAGCCCCCATGGAGACGGCCTTGGCGGTGCTCGCCATCTCCGAACTGGAATGCACCTGCAGCAGGCCGGCCTGCCGGAAGGCGCCGCGGTAGACTACCTCGGAGCTGGCAACGGACCCGGTGTGGGAGAGGGCCGTCTTGGATGAGCTCTCGGTGTAACCGCGCGTATAGACCAGGATGGGTTTTAAGCGTGAGGCCCGCCGTGCCTTGTCCAGGAAGGCGGCCCCGTCGTCGAGGCCCTCGATGAACAGGCAGATCACCCCGGTGTCGGGGTCCTCGGCCAGGTACTCCACCATATCCGCGAACTCCACGTTTGCCCGGTTGCCGATGCTCACGAACTTGGAGAGCCCCACCTGTTCGTCCATTATCTCGTTGAGGATGCTGTTGCCCATGCCCCCGCTCTGGCTGACCACGGATACGTCTCCCTGCGGGAACCAGGCCAGGGGACTCGCGAAGGTGGCGTTCAATCTCGCCTGCTTGTTCACTATCCCGATGCAATTGGGGCCTATCAGTCTCATCCCCCCGGCGTCGGCGATACGGATCAGCTCTTCCTGCAGCCGCTTGCCCTCGGGTCCCGTCTCCCGGAAGCCGCCGGCGAATATGATCCCCGCTTTGCCTCCCATCTCCACGGCCTCGCGTACGGAGGGGACGACCTGTCTCTCCGGTATAGCGTAGACGAATAGGTCCACGTCGCGGGGCAGCTCGGATATGGAGTGGTAGGCGCGCAGCCCCTGTATGGTTTCCCCCGCTCTGGGGTTGACCGGGTACACCTCGCCCGGGAAACCCGCGGAGGTCACGGCAGCCAGGGAGTGGAAGCCCAGCTTGAAAGCATTATCGGTCGCCCCTACAACGGCGATACTGCATGGTTCGAACAGCGGGCGATAGCGGTCCAAGACATCGGAGGACATCCAAGCCACCTGTCCCTGTAACCCGACCTTCCCGGCGTCACCGGCAGCGGGAGCGTCGGGATGCGAATACGGCCCCTAAATATTAGCATCAATGCCAGCCCCTTGTTGACACCACGCTTCACCATTGCTGACGCAAGGTTGCTCCGCATGAAGAAGAGACGCCAGGCAGTGGATATATGTCCTCCGCTCCAGGACCTCTTGCGGAGGGAGGCGGGCCGATGGTTGGCAGATGAAAGCGGCGCGGGCGGAGAAGCCGGACGCAAAATGTATGGGCCTCCGGACGGATCCGGAGGCCCAAAAGCCGACTGCCGAGAATCTTATCTTCTTGTTCTATATATACCACAAAGCACCTTCCTTGAAACCACTTCTAAGATAAGAAACCCGATCTTCTGCGGGTTGGGTTGGCGAGCAGGGGATAGCAGTAGAAGACCACTCTTTCCGGGCAATAGGCCCAACCGCCTACGGGGTACTGGCCTTTGAATGGGTAACGAGGCGGGATCCCTTGGGAAACTGGCTCCGCCCGTGCATGCTTACATCAAAACGGCGGAAGCAGTCATTCGACATACTCTGACATGCTTGCATGGATATCGGGCCGAGTACGGATACGCATGAACTCGGCTTATGCTGCCCGCTTCCGGATGACCCAAGGCCTTATTGTGTATGCGGCCGGCTCGCTCGCACCCGGGTTTGCCGCTGGCCTATTCGGTATCCTCGGTTATGGTGAGGCCCGGACGGTAGGTGGCCTTGCGCATCTTGTTGAAGACCACGTTGACCGACCGCGAGAAGACGTTGGGGTCCGTGTTCTCGATGAGCTGGGTCACGAAGCGCTGGTTCTTGTTCATGGCCTTGGCGATGGCGGCCGCGTCCAGGTTCCTCATCACCTTGCCCAGGAAGTCGGGATTGCTGTTGATGATCCCGGCCAGTATCTCGGGATCGAGATAGGACATGGTGTTGATCAAGAGATCTTTGTTGTCGTTGACCGCATTGGCCACCACCTTGGGATCCACGGCTGACATCATGCCGGAGATGAGGTCCTTGTTGTTGGCCATCTTCCCGGCCATGGCCCCCAGTTTACGCTGCAGTTCGCTCATGGTTACCCCCTTGGTAATCAATTCTGACCGATAGGTTAATACTGATAACATAATTACATTAAGATTATATCGTGAAATGGGGATGGATTTGAACCCACATTTATCAGGCTATTCAGTATCAATATTCTTTTAGTACGAACTAGTCAATATAACTACCCGCTATTGACCGCCCTGCAGACCTTATTATATGGATACCCTGCGCACCGTTTGGCAACCCACTGATACACCACGCGGGATCACAGCCGGCGCGGTGATTTCCGCCCTGGAATGAGCGACACGGCACCTGGGACCGCTGACCGGAAGGCTACTTGTGGCCGGCTCCTGCTTATGTATGTGGAGTGTCAAAGAAAGATGCCAGCAGATGGGAACAATAGAAAGAGAAATAAATAGTCGCCGTGACATTATGTTTACCCCCTAAGGCGGCGGGAATAATGAGCACGTGAGACGGGAAGGATCGAGGAGAGGGAGATAGAAATGTACGAGGAATACCTGGTGATCGTAGAGGGAGAAGAAGGGGAGCATGAGCTCGTCCTCTTCGCGCTTTCCACCTGCGGATGGTGCCGGAAGGCAAGGACTTTCCTGGACGAGAACAAGCTGAAGTATCGTTACGTTTACGTGGACCTCCTGGAGGGAGACGCACAGAAAGAGGTCTTCGAGGAGGTCAAGACCCACAACCCGCGCAAGACTTTCCCCACCCTCCTCGTGGATGGTGAGGAGGTCATCGCCGGTTTCAACGAGGACAAGTATAAGGAGTCGCTTCTTGAGTCCTGAGTACCCCCAGGAGGTCATGGACCTCTACAAGCGCCTCGATGAGGACGCCGAGGCGGGAGGGTATCATCTCAACCCTGACCGCGAATTCGTGCTGATGCTGGTCGAAGGCCTCAACACCAACCAGGGAAGGTACGGTTATATGCTCTGCCCCTGCCGCATAGGCGAGGGGGAGAGGGATAAAGACCTGGACATCATCTGCCCCTGCGACTACCGCGACGCGGACCTGGACGAGTACGACCAATGTTACTGAGCTCTCTACGTTACCCAGGAGGTCCTGGAAGGCAAGAAAAGGATAGAGGGGCAGGTGCCGGAGAGAAGGCCGGAGCCGGAAGAATCAGAGAAGATCAAGGCCGAGAAAGAGGCCGCGGGGCAGGCGGCATCCGGTAAGAGCAGGAGCGGCCTGCCGGTCTGGCGCTGCAAGGTCTGTGGCTACCTGGCCGCCAGGGAGACCGCACCCAAGGTCTGTCCCATCTGCAAGGCGAGCCAGGACCGCTTCGAGCTGTTTCCTCTGTAATAGCGAGGGGTCGTGTCCTCGATCTTCGGTTTTCTTAATAATATGTGGCTGATCGATCCCGAGAAAGGCACCGAAGATCGAAGACACGACCCCTGGCATCGCGCCGCATTCTGTCGCACCTGGCTGGCTATTCCGCTAGGAGCAGGATGATGTCTCCGCTCGAGACCTCCACATCGATCTGCAGGGTGATCAGGGAGCGCCTGAAGGACTCGTTCACGTAGACGGCACCGTCCCCATCCTGGGAGTCCATCTTCATGCCGGGGGCGTTGATACCGCCCGAGCGGGTCCTGACCCTCACCCGAACCCCTACGTCCTTGGGAACGTGGATGGTGACATCCCCGGAGCTGTTCTGGATATTGGCCCCTAAGGTGCTCTCCCATTGCCCTAGAAGGTTGACGCCGATATCTCCGCTGGAGTTCTCGATGTCCAACTGGATGTAGGTCTGGTACTTCCCCTTCATGTCGAGGTCTATATCCCCGCTGCTCCCGTCGATGCTGATGCGCCGCAGCTCGGGTAGATCGCCCGAGAGGTCGGCTGCGATGTCGCCCGAGCTCGCGTTCACGTCCAGGCTGCGCAGGGAGAGGGTCCTGAGGTTGAAGTCCCCGTCCCCGCTGGACAGTGTGGCCGAGAGGTCCAAGGGTATGCTGTCCTTGAACTTCAGGTCCCACTCGTTGCGGATGAACCAGAAGGTCGGTACCCACCAATCCCCGCCCTGCTTCACGCTCAGCTCACCCAGGCCCTGGCTGACGCCGTAATCTATCTCCGGCTCCCAATGCTTGACGTTGTAGGTGAAGGTGCCGTCGAACATGTTGCCTGCCCCGCCGCCTACTTTCAGATCTCCCGCATGGATCGTGAGGTCAGCGGAAACGCTCTCCGCCCCCTGCGTGGCCACCGTCCTGGTCACGGTCTTGGTCTCCCCGATGTTCATGAGGGTCCACGGCACGAGCGCCGCGGCGAAGACGATGAGCAAGGACAGATTGACGATACCCAGCACTATGCCGGCCGTGGCCAGGCCGGAGCCCCCCATATCGTCCTTGGAGCGCTTGATGCCGCCCTTGCCAATGGCCCCGAAGACGATGGCCACCACGGCGCCGATGAAGGGCAGGCACATGAAGGAGAGTATCCCGAGGACGAGCGAGGCCACCGCCCAAGCGCTGGTCCTCCTGGGCTTGGGCCGGGGGGCGGATGGCGGGGGATAGAGCGTGGGAGGGGTGACCGGCGGTGCCGCTTCCTCGCCGGTGAAGGACCCAGTCTCATCCGCGATCTCCGACTCTTCGCCGGGTGCGGGCTCTAACGGCTCCCCGGCTCCGGCCTCTTGTTCCGTATTCTCCGCGACCTGCCCCTCTTGCTCCGCCGCGGCTTCCGCAGCCACCCCCGCTGCCGCGGGGGCTTCCTCGCCCCCCAGCTTTGCTCCGCACTGGCGGCAGAAGGCGTCGCCGGACATGGCCTCTTTTCCGCAATCTTCACAACGCATTTCTATTACCCCTTTGTGGATAAAGTCCGGCGCTTCCGCGCCGCTACCGTTCCTGCCCTTGTGACGGTTCCGGCCTCCATGCCGTTCCTCGCTGCATCCGCGGCTATGCTTCCTCGGGCGGCGGCGGCTCCTCGGCCGAGCCCTGCTTGCGCTGCAGCTTGTCCATCTCCTTCTGGACCATGTGTTCCCGCCTCGACTCACCGTGGATGGTTATGAAGTAGTGCATGATATGGAAGGCCATACCTATGCCCCAGCCGATCATCACCCAGATGAACCAGGGGTAACCGGCGCCGGTGATGGCCCAGATGATGACCAGGAAGATGTTGACGATGATGTATGAGCCCAGGTGCCACCACAACTCCATGCGCTGCCTTACCCTGCGCTCCGCTATCTCCTGCGGCGATTCACCTTCGGGCTGGCCCGTATATACCGGTACCGCCACCGGAGGCAGCGGTGCCGTTCCCACAGCCACGGGCGGGGAGCCCGGCGGCAGGGGCGGTGGGCTTGCGGCCTGGGGAGGTTCGGTGCCAGCCGCCTCGCCCGGCGCGGCTATGGAGGCGCCGCAGGCGTGGCAGAAGGTGTCGCCCTCCTCCGCCTCTTTCCCGCACTTATTGCAATAAGCCATGCCCTACCTCCTTATCTCTTTGCACGGTCCGAATACATAGCCTGCGGGAAACGCCGGCCGGGGCGGCTTCCCGCCGCATCGCGTGCATGCTGCGGGGCGCGCCTCAGGGCTCGGCCTGTCAATCTCCCTTGGACTTAGCCCTGGCTTTTGCGACCTTCCTAAACAGGGAACGCATGCCGTTGATGTAGATGAGCGCCATGACCGTGAGCGCGATGACGAACCCCACCTTGCTCTTCTTCCTCAAGGTCGCCAGGTTCACGGTCCAGCCGGCGCCGAAGACGCGCGGCGTGATGATGCGCGGGTCTTCGGGGTTCCACATCCTCTCCTTTATCCTGGCCAGGGTGGGCACGCGCAGGTCGTAGGGTACGCCCATGATCTTACCGTGCTTCTTCAAACCTCCACCTCCTACGGCAATATCATACCTCGGGGCTTATAAAGCCCGCGACAAGCTCCACCACCAGTTCGGGATATTCGTAATTGGGGCAGTGGCCGCAGTCGAGCACCATTTGCAGGTGCGCATCTTTGAACGTGTCGCGCAGGCTGGATGCCCCGGCGGGCTTCACGCTGGGGTCGTGGTCTCCCTGCATGATAAGCACTGGCGCTTCTATTTCCTGTATCTCCGCGTCCAGGTCCAGGGCCCGGATGAGACGCGTGGTGCCGACCAGCGCCTCCTTGTGCAACTTGCATGCCTGGGCCACCGCCCTCTCCAGGAAGTCGTCGGGAAGCTCGTCCGGGTGGCGCACCGAGGACTTTATGAGCCGGGTGATGATGCGCGGCCCCCACAGTGGATAGAGAAGGCCGAGCAGCTTATCGATGCCGGGGAGCCTGGCCTGCCGGCCCAGCATGTCCGAGCGCGCGGGCGTGTCGATGAGCACCAGCCGCCCTACCACCTCCGCATGGCGGGCCGTATAGTGCACGGCGATGCACCCGCCCATGGAGTGCCCCACCAGGTTGATGGTGGGCAGCTCCAGCGCGGCCCGCAGCTCATCTATGAACGAGGAGAAACCATCCAGGCTGAACGAGAAACCGGCGGGGATGCCGGAGTCCCCGTGCCCGGGCAGGTCGGGCACGATGACCCGGAAAAACTCCGACAGCCATGGCGCCGTCAGGTCCCACAGCGCCCCCGAACCGATCCAGCCGTGCAGCAGGACGAGGGGCTCACCCTCGCCATCGTCACTGTAACTTATATTCACCCCGCCCAGTTTCAACTGCGGCATGTCTCTAATCCCCTCATCCTAGTTGCTTACAGGTCCAAGCCTCCCCCGCTAGCTTATCTACCAAGTTATCCGAG
>CAYHAT010000113.1:0-9369 GCA_964354675.1 uncultured Actinomycetota bacterium
CACCTGGTCCGGCTGGACGGCGGTGGGCAACGGCGGGGCGGTGCCAGGAGGCGCCACGCGCTACATCCAGTACCGGGTACAGCTCAACGGCCCGGGAAACGTCACCCCCGAGGTGTCGAACATCGCCATCGACTTAAACGCCCTCCCCACCACCTGGTACTTCGCCGAGGGCTACACCGGGCGCAACTTCGACGAGTGGATAACCATCGAGAACCCCAACGCCACCGCGGCCGCGGTGACCGTGACCTACTTCACCCCCGCGGGTGCCCCGGTGGTCAAGAACCACGACGTGCCCGCCAACGCCCGCTACACCATCTACGTCAACGGCGACCTGGGCTCCGACCTGGAGAACTCCTTCAGCATCACCTCCAACCAGCGCATTATCGTGGAGCGGCCCATGTACTTCCGCTACTCCGGCCTGGGTTCCCACGACTGGCGGGGGGGACACGACGCCATGGGCTCCACCCAGCTCTCGCGCAAATGGTACTTCGCCGAGGGCTATACCGGCCAGAACTTCGAGGAGTGGATAACCGTCCAGAACCCCAACCCCGGCTGGGCCACGGTGGACGTCACCTACTACGTGAACGGGGGGGCACCCATCCGGAGGCAGCACCGCGTGGCCCCCACCTCCCGCTACACCATCAGCGTCAACCAGAACGCCGGGACCGACCTGGAGGTCTCGGCCTCCCTCTCCTCCGACCTGCCCATCCTGGCCGAGCGCCCCATGTACTTCCGCTACCAGAACCAAATGGACGGGGGCCACATCGTGGTGGGCTCCACCTATCTCGCCGCCGACTGGTACTTAGCCGAGGGGGCCACCTTCTCCCCCTTCACCGAGTACATCACCATCCAGAACCCCAACCCCGCCCCGGCCACCGTGGCCGTGGCCTACTACAGGCCCTCGGGGGCGCCCATCACCCGCAACCACACCATCGCCGCCAACTCCCGCTTCACCATCAATGCCGGCGTGGACGCGGGCGTGGCATCCGACCTCTCCGCCTACATCCACTCCAACCAGCCCATCCTGGTGGAGCGGCCCATGTACTTCGACATGCTCGGCGGGGGGCTGCCGGGGGGACACTGCGCCACCGGGGTCAACTCCGCCTCCACCGAGTGGTACTTCGGGGAGGGCTACACCGGGTCCGGCTTCGACGAGTGGCTCACGGTGCAGAACCCGGGCGGGGTTGCCGCCAACATCACCCTGACCTACTACGTACAGGGAGGTCCCACGCGCACGCGCAACCACACCGTGGCGTCCCAGAGCCGCTTCACCATCCCGGTGAACACCGACGCCGGGGAGGACCTGCAGCTCTCTGTGTACGTGCAGTCATCCCAGCCGGTCATCTGCGAGCGGCCCATGTACTTCTTCTACCAGGGCTACCACTCCTACAACTGGCCGGGCGGGCACGACTCCCAGGGCTTCGCCCCCTAGGCAGCGTGGTCAGGCAGCGGGGTCAGGCCTTGCCTGGTGCCCGAGGCTGGTGCGTTAATATGTTGGGTATGGGTTCAGCTGAAAATGCGCTGCGGAAGTACAGGGAGGCGAAAGCCTGGCGCCTGGCAAGATCCATAGCAAAACGGAAACGACAGGGACTGGGGGCAGTCCTGGCGCTATCCCTGGCGGAACATCCACAGCCCTTTCTATTCGATGAAGACATCTTCCGTGAACCATCCCTGGTCGAGGTGTTGAGCGGCGGCGGCTACGTCGCGGTGGCCGAGGAGATAATCAGGCACCGATTCGATATCCTCGGCTCCGGCACGATAGACATCAGCCTTGATGCGGCGGGCATTGCGGGCGACCGATCCCCACAAGACCCCGGACCCTACCGCAGGATCGACTGGCACCGTGACTTCAAGAGCGGCATCCGGTGGGAGCCCGATATCCTGTTCACGCGTGTCCAGTACAGCCTGGGCAACGGCTCAGACATCCAGGTGCCCTGGAAGCTCTCGCGTTTTCATCACCTTCCGGTCCTGGGCGTCGCGTACCGGCTGACCGGCGACGAGCGCTACGCGCGGGAATCCAGGCACCAGGTGGAGGACTGGATCGGCGCCAACCCGCCCCTGTACGGCGTGAACTGGATCGCCCCCATGGAAGCGGCCATCAGGGCGGTGAACTGGACATGGTGTTACCAGCTCCTCTCCGGCTCCCCCTCTCTCGACGGCGCGTTCCTGGCTGCGTTCGCGGAGAGCCTTTACGTCCACGGCAAGTACATCAGGTCGAACCTCGAGCGTCCGCCCTGGCCGGTCGCCCTTCTCCAGCCGCTGCGCCCGCTGCTCGAGAACAAGCTGGGTTACGGCACCACCGACGACGTGCTGCGCGGGTTGAGGACCAACCACTTCCTGTGCGACCTGGTTGGGCTGCTCTACATCGGCAGCCTGCTCTCCGCGACGGGGGAGGGGCGGAGGTGGCGCGATCTCGCCGCCGGCAAGCTCGCGGCGGAGATGGAGACGCTGGTCTATCCCGACGGCGTGCAACACGAGGGATCGCTCTGCTACCACAGGCTGACCGCGGAGGCGTTCCTCTCCGCGACCCTGCTCTGCCTGCGCGGCGGCCAGTCCTTTCCCGCATGGTACATGGAGCGGCTGGAGAAGATGGTCGAGTTCACCAGACACTACACCAGGCCGGACGGGTTGGCGCCGCAGGTAGGGGACAACGGAGACACCAGGATCCATATCCTGGAAGGTTATGGCAGGGCGCATGCGAGCGACCACCGCCACCTGCTCTCGATCGGGGGAGCGCTCTTCTCGCGCCCCGAGCTGGCGGAGGATGCGGGGGGTTTTCGCGCCGAGGCCCTTCTCCTCGCGGGCGCGCCCTCCGGCACCCCCCTTCGGCCCTCCCCGCGTTGGAGCGCTGCGGCCGGGAACGCGGGGGAGTCACCTCCTCCTGCGTACGGGAAAGAGGCAAGCGGCGGCGGTGGGAAGCCGGACGGCGCCGCTGCGCGATGTCCGCCCGGCGGAGCGCCCGCCTCGCGGGGATTCCCTCGAGGCGGCTATTACATCATGCGCGAAGGCGGCCTTTACATGATCGTAGACTGCATACCCGACGATCCCCGCGCGCCCTCGGGCCACCGGCACAACAGCCGGTTGAGCTTCGAGCTCTTCGCGTGGGACAGGAGCCTGGTCGTCGACCCGGGGGTCTACGTCTACAACGCCGACGCGGAGATGAGAAACGCTTTCCGCAGCACCAGGTACCACAACACCGTCGTCGTGGACGGCAGGGAGCAGAACGATTTTCCCGGTGAGAACCTGTTCAACATGGGGCGGGGCGCCAGCGTGAGGGTCAACCGCTGGGAGGTGGGAGAGGACCGCGACTTCCTCGACGCTGAACATCACGGCTACCGCAGGCTCGCGGGGCCGGTGGTCCACCGCAGGCAGATCCTCTTCCTCAAGCGGGAGGGTTACTGGTTGATCAGGGACGTGCTGGAAGGGGAGGATACCCACCGCTTCGACCTCTACTTTCCCCTCGCCCCCATGCCGGTGGAACCCGCGGACGGCTTTCCGCTCGCCGTGAGGACGAGGGGGCCGGGAACGGACCTGGCCATCCTCCCGCTGCGAGCGGAGGGGTTGAAGGTGGAGATAGAGGAGGGATGGGTCTCCCCCAGCTACGGGGTGAGGGAGAGGGCGCCGGTGGTGAGGTACCGGGGCGAGTGCGGGTTGCCCGCCGACATCGTCAATGTCCTCTACCCCTTCCGGGGAGAGATCGACATCGGCGAGGTGGCCGCGCAGGCCGCGGAGATCGCGGACCGCCTTTAGGACCGACGGACCAGTGAAGCGCGATACCAACAGGAGATGGATCATCGCGGAGCGAGTATAGACGAGAGATGGATCGGCTCAAGGCCGGAACCGGCAAGCGTTGGATCAGTACAGGCCAGCTTCCCGCTATAAGCGCGGAGCTTCGTTCCTGCCCGGCCGCCTGTCCGGCAGACCCCGTTCGGCGCGGCCCGCCTCCACCAGATGCGCGTAAAGGTCGGCGATGGCGGCGGCGTTGGATCCCCACGTGAACTTCTCCCAGGCGATACTGCGGCATCTTTCCCGGATCTCGGGAGCTGCCAGCTCGAGGAGCTCTCCGCAGACGCCGTCCCAGTCCACGCCCTCCAACTCGTTGTCTACCACCACGCCTACGCCGCGTTCCTGCACCATGCCCGAGAAGTCCCCGATGCCCTGGGCGCAGAGGATGGGCAGCCCGCATGCCAGGTACTCGACGAGCTTCAACGGGCAGGATACCTGGCTGACAATGCCCCGCTCGCGGATGAGCAGGCCGGCATCGCCGGCCACCAGGTACCTGGGGACTTCCTCGTGGCTGACCTTCACGATGCGGAAATCAGACTCCTCCAGGCCTCTTGAGACCAGGTAGTCGCGCACCGCCGCCCCCTCGTCCGTGGTCAGGACGAGGAAAAAGCCGTTGGCGACCCTTTTCCGTAGTTCCCCGAATGCGGCGGCCATCTTGTCCGGCTGCTGCCAGGTGGTGAAGAAGGTGCCGGAGTAGACCAGCACGAATCCGCCGGTCAGCCCCAGCTCCCGGCGTGCCTCCTCCCTTTCCCTCTCACCATATTCCAGGAATCTCCCGTCTACGCTGTAGGGAACAACCAGGGCCGGAACGGGGTAAGAGCGCGCGAAATGGTCCTTCATCGCTTCCGATACGACGATGAGGTGCCTGGAGTTGCGCATGCATATCTTCTCGAAAGCCTTTGCCGCCCGGTACCCGAGGCCCAGCCCTTTTTCCGCGTCGAAGAGTTCGTCGAGGATGCCATGGGTCTCGCAGACCAGGGGCAGGCGCAGCAGCCTGGAGGCCGCGATGCTCGTGAAAGTAGCCCATTCACCATGGGTCTGGATGAGGTGCGACCTTTCCTTCCGCGCCGCCGCCGCTATCACCACCACCCCCCATATAGCCTCTAGAGACCAGAGGAGGTAAGCGAGCGCGGTGATCCTCGGGCGGGGGATGGGAATGTCGACGACGCGTGTCCTGATGCCCAGGGAACGCAGCCGGGAGATCGCGTCCGTCTCCTCGCCCTCCGCCGGCCGCCAGCGCTCCTCGAAATCCAGTACGGCCAGCTCGATCGGCCGCCTGGCGCCGGTGCAGTTCGCCACGGCCTCGGTCTCGGACAGCGTCCGCGTCTGGAAGCCGGTGCGGAAAGCATCGCGGCGGTCGAACAGGCCGCGCGTGACGCTCAGCACCCGCAAGGGCTCGCTGTTGGGCTCATCCGGTTTGTCCACTATCCTCAAACGTCCCTTCTTCGGACCGGCGGCGGCCATATAACGGCCGGCTGCTTCCCTGTCATAGAGCATCGCCCGACCAGAACATCGTATAATACCTGGCGTCGCCATTGAAAGAGACCGGGCGGGACGCTGACAGAGTATCTGGCAACAGGGGTTGAAGCATGGGTATCAACGACGCGGCGGGCAGGTTGGCGGGCAAGGTGCCCTATTCGCTGCAGAGCCATCTGCGCTACGCCTATCACTTGGTCAGGCCCTCGTATCCTTATGGGAGTATCTTCAAGGAGACATACGATCTCCTGCAACGGTCCCAGTGGTGGGAACGCGATAAACTAGCGGATTACCAGCTACGGCAGCTCAATGCGCTGCTCTGCCATGCCTACGACAACGTGCCCTACTATCGCAGGCTCTTCGACGAACGCGGACTGAAGCCCGCTGACATCCAGGACCTGGAGGACCTCAAGAAACTGCCCTGCCTCACCAAGGACGCGGTCAGGGAGGACTTCCCCGAGTTGGTGGCGCTGAACGCCCGGACCGCGTTGCTGCCGGTGGTGGGGACCAGCGGCACCATGGGAAAGACCCTGCATTTCTACAGCGACGATGTCGTGCGCCAGAAGGAGCTGGCCTTCATGTTTCACCAGTGGTCGCGCGTGGGCTATCGGCCGGGGGAGAGGAGGGTCGAGCTGCGGGGGGCGCTGATCCAGGGCAAGAAGCCCTACGAGTACGACCGCACCTTCAAGGTCCTGCGCCTGTCTCCCCACATCGAAGGCACGGATACGGCCCGGCTCTATCTCGAGAGGATAGAGAGTTTCGGGGCGGATTACATGAGCGGTTACCCCTGCACCATCTCCGATCTCGCTTACATCATCAAGAAGCATGGCCTCGCCGTCCCCTTCCGCTACAAGGCGATCATGCTGGCCATGGACAAGGTCTACCAGTGGCAGAGGGAGCTAATAGGCGAGGTGTTCGGCTGCCGGGTCTTCAGCCACTACGGCATGGCGGAACGCGCGGCGATGGCCGGGGAATGCGAACATTCCGAGTCCTACCACTGCTGCCCGCAGTACGGCATCGTGGAGATAGACCCCGAGAACGGCGAACTGATATGCACGGGTTTCCTCAATCGGGTCAATCCGTTTATCCGCTACCGGACGGGGGACGTCTCTTCGGGCGTGTCAGAGCGCTGCGAACTGTGCGGCAGGGCTTATTATCCGGTGATCGAAGATGTGGCGGGTAGGCTGGTAGATTTTGTCATGACAACCCGGGGACAGGTAGGCACCTCGGCGTTCACGTATCCTTTCAAGAAACAGAGGAACATCAGGGAATCGCAGATAATCCAGGATGACCTCACTCATGTCATCGTGCGCGTGGTCCCCTTTGATCTGGAGAAGGGGCTGCATCCCCGTCTCGAGTTGGAGCGGCTGCGGCGCGATCTCCAGCGGACGCTCGGAGACGACATGCGGATAGATATCGAACAGGTAGAGAGCATAGAACGCACGGAAGCGGGCAAGTTCAAGTGGATCGTCTCCGACGTGGCGAGGGAGATGCTGGAGCATGGTCAGGACTGAGAAGGGGACTGTCTGCGAGCAAGGCATTGGGGTCAGGCCTGGCTTTAGGCCTGACCACGCAGCCCTAAGACCGTAGGGATCGATCCCCGGTCCCGTTGCAGGCCTGACCCCAGGCGGGATTATGGGGCGTAACCCATCACGATATGCCCCCCGGTCCAGTTATTGTTCCCCAAGCCCTGGTAGTCGAAGTACATGGGGCGCTCGGCCACGATGGGGTCGTCGGAGGTCACTCTCATCGAGACCTCCTTGTCCGGCCCCGCGGCGGCGTTGACGTTGACCGTGGCCCGCGTGTTGGCCCCGATGCCCACGTCCTGTGTCTGGGAGGCCCCGCCCCGGAAGAAGTAGGTGACGTGGGCGGTGGTGGGGGAGGGGTTGGGGTTCATCAGGCACAGCCATTCCTCGAAGCCGGCCCCGGTGTAGCCCTCGGCGAAGTAGAACTCCTCACGCGGGGAAGTGGCCCCCATCACGTCGTGCCCCCCCGTCCAGGCCCCCTGGTAGTTGAAGTACATGGGGCGCTCGGCCACGATGGGCAGGTCCGAGGTGACCTTGATCGAGACGTTCTTGTCCGCTCCCACGAAAGCGTTAACGGAGATGGTGTAGCGGGCGTTGCCCGGCACCTGTATGTCCGAGTCCTGGGTGGCGCCGCCCTCCATCAGGAAGCTCATGTGCACGTTGGCCGGCTCCGCGAACGGGTTCATCAGGCACAGCCATTCCTCGAAGCCGGCCCCGGTGTAGCCCTCGGCGAAGTAGAAGGTGACGGGAGCGACGAGCTCCTTGCGGAAGATGTCCCCCTGGGCGTTCGTGTCTCCGGGCACCAGGTCGCTGGCCCCCGAAGCGAAGGCCACGTACCTTCCGTCACCGCTCATGCAGGTACTGCTGCTGTCGCCGTTGCCCTCCTCTCCGGATGTCCCGGTCGAGCAGCAGACGATGGCCCCGGTCTGGAGGTCCTTGCGGAACGCGTCGCTCTTCGCGTTGCCGTCCCCGGGCACCAGGTTGTTGGCATCGGATTCAAAGGCCACGTACCTTGCGTCCGGGCTGATGCGGGCATAGGAGCTGCCCGCGTTAGATTCGCCAAGCGAGGAGTCGGTAGAGCAGCGCAGGACGGCGCCGGTTTCGACGTCCTTGCGGAAGATGTCGCGCGCGCTGTTGAAGTCACTCTCGACCAGGTTCGGTGAATCCGACTCGAAAGCGACGTAGCTGCCGTCGGAACCGATGGAGGGATTGTAACTGGGTTGGCCCAACTGGCCCCCCACCACTGTGGTGGAGCACCTGACGATGGCCCCGGTCTCGAGGTCCTTGCGGAAGATATCCTGTTTCCCGTTGCTGTCCCCGGACACCAGGGTCGCCGCCTCCGATGCGAAGGCCACATACCTGCCGTCCGCGCTGATGGAGGGATCGGAAGAGGCGCCGGTTACTTCGCCACCCGATGCCGTGGTCGAGCACCTCACTATCGCCCCCGTCAGGACGTCCTTGCGGAAGATATCCTGTTTCCCATTGCTGTCCCCGGACACCAGGGTCGCCGCCTCCGATGCGAAGGCCACGTATCTGCCGTCCGCGCTTATGGAGGGGAAAGCGCTGGCGCCGCTGACCTGGCTCCCCGCCGCATCGGTGGAGCAGCGCACGATGGCTCCCGTGTGGAGGTCCTTGCGGAAAACGTCCTTCGATGTGTTGGTATCCCCGGGCACCAGGTCGGTGGCGGACGAGTAAAAGGCGACGTACCTGCCGTCCGCGCTTATACACGGGTAGTGGCTCCCGCCGCCGGTTGCCTGGCCCCCGCCGGCATTGGTAGAGCACCGCAAGATGTCACCCGGCGCCGCCGATACGGCGCCGACCCAGACGAACAGCAGCGAAGCTGCCAGAAGAAATGCCGAGACTGCGCAGAGCGCACGTCTTCCTGAATATGCTCTCACAATCCTCTCCTTTCAAGCGCGCAGCAGCTCGTTTGGCGCTTCGTTCGCCCGGACTGGATGGGTCGCCATGGCCGGCGATCGGTTCGCCGATCTGAGAGCATTAAATGCGGCAGCGTGTCGAAGGATATCTTTATCGCCTGTTATTCCATCCACCCCGAGCTCTTCTAGCCGTTCTATCCTTATATTCTATCCTTATATATAGACGATATCGTACGTCCTAACAAACCGTCGTATATCGGTTAAGGCCTGGGACGCGTCTGAACCATACCCCCTGCTGGGATTGACGAGGGGGTAGCCATCCGCCCCCTCGGGCATCGGGGTCAGGCCTTGCCTGGTGCCTCAGGACCG
The DNA here is from genome assembly GCA_964354675.1 of uncultured Actinomycetota bacterium. Lineage (GTDB taxonomy): Bacteria > Actinomycetota > Geothermincolia > Geothermincolales > RBG-13-55-18 > SURF-21. Next base: position 9,035 of record CAYHAT010000113.1, read on the forward strand.
TTTTCAGGCTTGACCCCTAGGCCCTATGGGATAAAGCCCACTACGTCGTGGCCACCGGACCAGGCCCCGTTGAAGTTGAAGTACATGGGCCTCTCCACGATCACCGGCTGGTCTGAGGAGACCTTGGCGCTGATGGCCAGGTTGGACCCCGCGTCCACGTTCACCGGGATGGTGTAGCGGGAGCCCGCCGCTATCGCCGGGTGGTTGCGCACGATGGGCGGCCCTCCCCCCTCGGGGTAGTAAGTGATGGTCACCGTGGCGGGGGTGGTCCCGGGGTTCTGGATGCACAGCCACTCCTCGAAGCCGGACCCGGTGTAGCCCTCGGCGAAGAACCA
>CAYHAT010000114.1:0-9344 GCA_964354675.1 uncultured Actinomycetota bacterium
GCATATGGCTGAGAAGGAAGGGATCCTGGTAATCGCGGAGCTTTCGCCCGCGGGAACCCCCGATGCGGTGACCCTGGAACTGCTGGGCCTGGGCGCCAAGCTGGCCGCGTCATCGGGCAAGCAACTGCAGGCGGCGGCAGTGGGAAGCGACACCGCAAGCGCAGCCGCGACGCTGATTGCGTCGGGCGCGGCCGCCGTCTTCACGGTGGAAGGAAGTGCCTACGCCTCGTACGATCCCGACCTGCACGTGACCGCACTCAAGAAAGTCGTCGAGGAAGCCGGGCCCTCGGCGGTGCTCATCGGTAACACCACCGCAGGGCAGGACCTGGGCCCCCGCCTGGCATTCGCGTTGAAGGCCGGCCTGACCACCGACGCCGTCTCCCTGGAAATGAAGGGCGGTGCCCTCGCCAGTACCAAGCCTATTTACGGCGGCAACGCCATGGCCGTATTCGTCTCCAAGGGCAAGCCCGCGCTGGCTACGGTGCGCCCGGGCGCCGGCGATCCGGCCGAGCCCGACGCCTCCCGCACGGGGGAGACGGTCAAGGTCGACGTGGAAGCCCCCTCGCCGCGCCTTTCCTTCGGGGGCAAGGTGCTGGAGGAAGGCGAGGACGTCCGGCTGGAGGAGGCCAGGGTCATCGTCTCCGGCGGGCGCGGCCTGGGCGGGGCCGAGGGCTTCGAGCAGCTGCGCGAGCTGGCCCGCCTGCTGGGCGGGGCAGTCGGTGCTTCCCGTCCCCCGGTGGACGCGGGCTGGTGGCCCTCCACCCAGCAGGTGGGGATCACCGGCAAGATCGTCTCGCCCGAGGTATACGTGGCGGTGGCCATCTCCGGCTCCAGCCAGCACCTCTCGGGCATATCCGACTCGCGGGTCATCGTGGCCATCAACAAGGACCCCGAGGCCTACATCTTCAAGGTATCCGACTACGGCGTGGTGGGTGAATGGCAGCAGGTGCTGCCCGGACTCAGCTCCCGTATCAGAGAGATAGTGGGGGGTTGATGGACATGACGGGACTGAACATCCTGGTATGCGTCAAGCAGGTCCCCGACCCGGAGGGCCCCCCTTCGGCCTTCGAGGTGGACTCCGCGGCCAGGAAGGTCTCCCCCAAGGGCATACCCCCGGTGCTGTCGCCATTCGACGAGAACGCGCTGGAGGCTGCCATCCGCGTCAAGGAGGCGGCGGGCGGCTCCATCACCATGCTCTCGGTGGGCAACAACCTCTCCAAGGCGGTCATGCTCAAGGCCCTGGCTTCCGGCGCCGACAGGCTGGTAACGGTGGACGACCCCTCCTGCGACCAGGAAGGCCTGGATGCCTTCGCCACAGCATCGCTGCTGGCGGCGGCCGTCCGCAAGGCGGGCCCCTTCGACCTCATCCTCACAGGCCGCCAGGCAGCCGACACCAACGCCGGGCAGGTAGGCCTGGGGCTGGCGCAGCTCCTGGGTATCCCCGCGGTCTCGGTGGCCGGGAAGGTCGAAGTGACCGGTGGCACGGCGCAGGCGGAGACAATGCTCCCCGACGGCTACGAGGTGGTGGAGGCTTCCCTGCCCCTGCTGGTCACGGTCAGCCACGAGGTAGGCGACCTGCGTTACCCCAGCCTGATGGCCATCAAGAAGGCCAAAACCCTGCCCATGGAGACCCTTAAGCCGGCCGACCTGGGAATAGAGCCGGGAAGCCTGGTGATTAACGAGATAACGGAGCTCGCTGCTCCCAACCGCGAGCGGCGCTGCCGCCTGGTGGAAGGAGAAAGCCCCGAGGATGCCGGCGCGAAACTCGCCGCGCTGCTGAAAGAGGACAAGATAATCTGAGGCCTGGGACGCGGATAAAGCCTTCCAGGTTCGGGCAGGTGTTTAAGAGTTGATCCGTTCTCACCTTCGGTGCATTTGAGTCGGATATGGATGGCAGGTACAGGGTGATCGATTCGCTCTGCATGGGCTGCGGGACCTGCAGGGAGATATGTTTCTACGGCGCCGTCGAGCTCCTGCGGGACGAGAAGAAGGGGGCCCCATTCGTCGAGATCTTTAAGGAGCACGCACGGACTGACGGTTTCCATTCGTGTCCATGAGTAGAGAACGTGAGAATGGAGGGTTGGAATGAGCGATCAGGACCTTTTTGCCTATCCCCGCGGCCGGCTGCATGCGGCCGATAAGGACCTGGCGGCGAGCCTGCAGGCCATGGTGCAGAAGGAGGTCATGGACAAGCGGCTGGAGCTCAAGGAGGATTACGATGGGCTCCTCAAGCCGTCCCTGGCCAGGCTGATGGCCGAGGTCGGCCTGCAGAAGATGTTCTGGCCGGAGAAGCTGGGAGGCGAGGAGCACAACGAGCCCGAGGCCGCCTACACCGTCGCCGCCGCCCTGGAGCAGATCGGCCGGGCCGATGTGGGCCTGGCCTTCCTGGCCGCCCACTCCCTCGCCCTGCAGGCGGCTATCGCCGCCAAGGGCAGCTACCGCGAGGAGCTGTGCGCGGCGGTGGCGCCTCTCTTCTGCGAGGGCAACCGCCCTCTCATAGTGTCCTTCGTCCTGCCGGCGATGTCGCAGGATGGCGGTAACCCGGAGTGGAGGGGCAAGGGCATCCAGGTGAGGGCGAAAAGCGGCGCCGACGGCTGGACCCTTACCGGCAAGGCAGTGCGGCCTACCTGCTCCGGGGCCGACGCCGGGCTGTTCGGCGTGCTCTGCGCGGTGGAGGGGGAGGAGCCGGCCTTCATCCTGGTGCCCGGGGACAGCCCCGGCATCAGCCGCGGCCAGGAGTTCTTAAAGACCGGCCTGGCCGCCAGCCGCAACGCCGACCTCGATTTCGAAGGCGTCAAGGTGCCGACGGCCAACTGCGCCTGGCGGGGGGAGGAAGGGCTTCTCAACCTCCTTTCCTGGTTTTACCTGGGCCTGGCCGCAGCCGGAGTCGGGGCACTGCTGGCCGACTACGAGATCATCAAGGAATGGGGCGACAACCGGGTCATCAAGGGGCGGGGGCAGGTCTTCAAGGAGAACCCCCTGACCGCGGCGCTGATGGGAGAGATCGCCAAGGAGATCGCCGTCGACCGCCTGCTCGCCTACAACCTGGCGGATATCCTGTCAGATCCCCAGGCCTACGGCGATGACGGCCCGCTGTCCGTCTTCACCTCCGCGCTGATGCTCGTCCATCACATCTACGTCTCCGCGGATTACACCATCCACCGCACCATGGAGCTCATGGCCTCAGCCGGCTACGCCAAGGAATGGCAGTTGGAGCGCTACTGGCGTGACGTAAAGACGGTGCAGTGTTACCTGGGCGCCTACGAGCTGGCCAAGCACGACTTCGCACGCTGGTTCTACCATACCAAGACACTGTGAGGAGGTGGTAGTATGAGAACCATCGATGATATCACCCGGCCTCTGGAATACCTGCCCCCCGCGGTACAGATCCTGGCACCTATCTTGAGGAATTGGGCGGACAACGAGGTCATCCCTTACCGCAGGCAGTTCGACGAGGATTGGGAGCATCACAAGCTCATCCACGCGCCCGGCAAGAAGCTTCTCGGCGAGTACGGCATACAGAAGCTGCTCTTCCCGGTGGACCTGGGCGGGATGGGCTTCGGCGAATCCGACTACGCCTTTACCAGCATGTTCATCCTGGGAGAAGAGATGGCCCGTGCCGACTCCGGGCTTGCCGTCGGCTTGGGCGCGACCTTATGGCCGCTGATGTCCATCGCGCTCAAGCCCCACGTCAACCGGCGGCTCCTGGAGGAGTTCGCGCCGCTTTACTGCGACACGACGGAGATGATTTGCGGGGCCCTGTGCATGACCGAACCCCAGGGCGGGGCAGACATAGAGAACGTTGACCTGTTGAAGGGGAGCACCATCCAGACCACCGCGGTTAAGGACGGGGACGAGTGGGTGATCAACGGCCACAAGCTGTGGCCAACAAACACGGGCGGGATGGCCGATCTCCTGGCAGTGGTCTGCACCACCAACCCCGGCTCAACGGACCCCAACGATGTCGCCCTGATCTTTTGCTACAACGATACGCCGGGCGTCACCCAGAGCGGTCCATACGAAAAAGCCGGCATGGCTTGCGACAAGAACGGCGACGTCTGGCTGGAGAACGTGCGCGTGCCCCTGTGGTACCGGGCGCACGGTCCGGGCCTGGATGCCCTGTTCTTCAAGGACCTTATGTCTTTGGGCAACGGCGTGATCATCTCCTTCACCTCGGGAGTGATGATGAACATCTACGAGAAGCTCCTGGATTTCGTGAACAAGACGAAGTTTCGTGGCCTTCCCCTGAAGGAGAACGATGCGGTGGCCGCCGTTCTCGCTGACTACGTCGCCACCCTGGAGATCGTAAGGATAATCGGATACCAGGCGGCACGCATGCTCGACCGCTCCGACCTCTACGGCGAGAGGTGGAGTAACGAGATGATGGCCAAGATGCGCTCCTACCGCTACTTCACCATGGACAGGGCCCTGGAGGTTATCGGCAAGGTGATGAACATGATGGAGGCCTATGGCGCCGACCGCGATCATGACGTCGAGAAGCACTGGCGGGATATCAAGATGAACCAGCTCTGGCTGGGAGGCAAACAACTCTGCCAGATTGAGGCGGCAAGGTGGTTCTTTGAGTGCGAGACCCTTTGAGGCGAATACGATGACCGCCGATACCGGGATCATCGAGGCCGAGACAAGGACCTGGCGGCGAGCCTGCAAGCCATGGTGCAGAAGGAGATTAGCTAATTAATGCATGAAAAGGCGGGTGGGGAATCGTCAATCCACTCGAAAGGATAGTGAGTCAAAATATGGACGCCCGAAAGAGGACTGTCTAACAGGGGAGGGGATGGAAATGGGCGGAAATGGCGGAGGGGCTATAAACATCGATGACCTGAAGGGGACGGTCGTGCGCCTGGTGGAGGGTATGGACGAGGCGGCGATCAGGTCCATGGCCAGCGAACTCGTAGCCCAGGACGGATTCTCCGAGACGCTCATCAACGGCTACCCGCGTTTCCTGAACCTCGGCGTCCAGGTCGTCAGGGCCCTGGTGGAGTCCCTGGAGCAGATGCCGGTGGACAGAAGCGCCGATATGCTGGCGCAGGCCCTCAAGGGAGTGGACGGAAAAGAGGTTGGAGAGACCATCAATTCCCTCTCACGCCTGCTGATAGCCGTGCACCAGGCCAAGCCGGGGCTTATGGCCGAGAGCAGGGTCAGCGTGATATCGGATGCAGTCGGTGCGGTGGATTTCGGAAAGCTGCGCGTGGCTTTGACGGCGCACTACCATTCCCGTATGTCCATGCTGGAGGGAAAGGTCGACCACGTGGTGGGATTCCCGCTGGGTCTGGCCAACCTGCTGAACGTGGTGCCCCCGCTCGTAAACGACCTCTTGAGGATCCTCGCCAAGGCGCTCGAATACATGAAGTTCCCGGACGAGCTGCTGGCGAGCGCCCTTTTCACCCTGGTACAGGACGTCGATATGAACGAAGTGGGGCGGATGCTCAACGCCGCCTCCGAACTGGTGATCGCCCTCTCCCACGGCGACTGGATCCTGGGCAGCGGGGGAAAGCCGATGTTGAAGAAGGTGCTCTATGACACCGTCGACAAGCTCGCCGCCGCCGTGGACGGGCTGCAACTCAAAGAGGCAGCCCTGGCGCTGGGCGGTGACGGCAAGGTCATCGGTGAGGTCTTCTCCGAGCATATGTTCAAGGACGAGCGGACCACGCTGGCTTTCATGGGATTTATCCTCACAACGGTAAACTCCCTGCTCCGGTCAACGGCCGGGGTCTTCGAGAAGCTGAGCGAGCTGCCGCCGGAGACGCTTGCGCGCCTGGCGGAGGGCCTGGAGGACGATCTCCAAGCCGAGGAGCTCGGTCGGGCTATAAATGCCGCAGCGCTGATTCTCAACCGCATATCAGAGAGTAACCCGGACCTGGTTCGCCATGCCGCCGGGCGGCTGCTGTCCGCCCTCGAGCCGGAGCAGACGGGCGCTGCGGCGAGGACGGTCGCGCTACAGCTCAAGGAAGCGGTGCTCGCCAACCCTGAGCTCAGCGCCAGGCTGGCGCCTGCGGCGGTCGGCCAGACCATCAACTCCGGCCTGGCGTCTTTCAACCGTTTCACCCGCGCCAGGCCCGCTCTCGTGGCGTCCGGGCTCAACGGCACCCTCTCCGCGCTCGACGCCGGGGAGCTGAGCCGGGCCGTTGAGGGTGCTATCAGAGCGGCGGTGGAGGCCGCCCTCGCCAACCGCGAGGTGGTCAGAGCGGTGATGCGACCGGTTATAGCTGGTGTCTTCAAATACTTCACGGGATCGATAAGGAACGCCAGGATCTTCCGGCGCCCGTGCAGGCGGGAGTGAGGAGGCTGAGCATGGAGGACATCAAGACCCTGGCAGAGGAGATCCAGAACCAGTACGTGAAAAAATGGAGGGATGAGGGAGGCAAGATACTGGGCTTCTCGTGCGTGGCCACGCCCGTCGAGATAATCGAGGCCGCCGGCATCCTCCCCTACCGCATAAAGGCCATGGGCAGCTCGGAGAAGGAACTGGCCGACGCGTACATGTCCCGTTTCAACTGCGGCTTCTGCCGCTCCTGCCTCCAGCTAGGGCTCGACGGCACCTACGATTTCCTCGACGGCCTGATCGAGACCAACGGTTGCGATCACCTGCGCGGCATGTTCGAGAACTGGGAGCTGGCCAAGAAACCGGCCTTCTTCCACTACCTGCGCGTGCCCCATTTCGTCAGGGGCGATTCGCTGGCCGCATACGAGGAGGAGCTGGGACTGCTGCGCGGCGCCATCGCGGAGCATTTCGCGGTGACCATCGACGACAGAGCTCTCGACCAGGCTATCGCGGCGCAGCAGGAGATAATGGGGATGTTGAGAACCATGTACGAGATGCGGGAGCGCGGAGAGCCGGCGGTCACCGGCGCGGAGGCGCTGGCCGTGGTGGCCCTCTCCAGTTCCATGCCCGCCGAGGCTTTCAAGGCACTGCTCGAGGAGTTCCTGAAGGAGAGATCTGAGGCGAAGGTGGGGGGGTTCCGGGCCAGACTTATGCTGGGCGGCGCGGCCACCGACGAGCTCTATTTCGTCGAGGAGATCGAGAGCCTGGGCGGGATGGTTGTCGCCGACACCCTCTGCTACGGCTCCCGCGCGCTCTGGAGACTGCCGGATACGGACGGCGGACCCCTGCATCGGCTGGCCGAGGGATACCTGCGCAACCTGACCTGCCCGCGCATGTTCAAGCATTACGAGCAGCGCCGGGACTTCATCCTGGAGACCGCGGCAAGGGCGGAGGTGGACGGAGCCGTCCTCATCCACAACAAGTTCTGCGACCTGCACGCGGTGGACAACGTGGCCTTGCGCGCAGACCTCGAGAGCGAAGGGGTGCCGGTGCTGCTGCTGGAGAAGGATTACGGGGCCAGGGCCGACATAGGGAGGATAAAGACACGGATCCAGGCCTTCCTGGAGAGGATCGGGGGGTGATGTGGTCATGAGTACGCAGCTGGTCCATCCGTACGAGGGATTGTTCAACCGCGTTGCGGGTATCTTCAGCATCATCCCGAGCCTGCCGGACAGGATGAGCGACGAGGACATCGAGGGCCTGGCGAGGCTCCTGCCAGCCGAGATGAGCAAGACGTTGAAGGCCGTCCTGGAGCCGGGCACGCGGGAGGCCAGCCTGGCCTTCTTCAAGGCGGTCGGTACCTGGGCGGAAAAAGCAGCACATGCAAAAGAGAACGGCAAGAAAGTCGTCCTCATGCCCTTCAACTTCGCCCCGGAGATCGTCTACATGTTCGAGAAAGCGGTTCCCATCATCACCGAGGGCATCAGCACGCTGAGCACCGCCGCCCTCGACAAGCAGGGCGACAAGTACTGGGATTTCGCCCTGTCCATGGGTCTCCCCGATACGCTCTGCTCCGCCAGCGCCATCGAGATCGGCTCCTTGCTCACCGGCATCGATTTCCAGCCGGACCTGATCCTCTCGGCGGCGCCGGGTTCATGCGACGCCAACTCCAAGATCCACGAGTTCACCGCTAACTACCTGGGCCTTCCCCAGATCATGCTGGAGAAACCGGCGGATACCTCCCGGCGCGCCCGGGAGCTCTATCTCACCTATTTCAAGGCTATGCTGCGCGAGATGGAGGAGTTCCTCGGGGAGGAGCTGGACGAGGACCGTATGCGCGAGGTGATTGAAAAGGCCAACCGGGCCCACGAGCTCTACGACGAACTCTGGGAATACAGGAAAATGGTGCCCAGCCCGGTCCCCAACATCTTCAACCTCTACATCTACGGCACCAAGTACACCGTCTGGGGCCAGGACGAGGGTATCACGGTGATGCAGAAGTTGATCGACACCTGCAAGAGACGGGTCGAGACCGGGGATTACCCCGCACCCAAGGAGATCGCTCGCACCTACTGGGCGTACCTGTTCTACTACTACGATTTTATGGAGTTCTTCTACTGGATGGAGAAGCGGGGCATTGCCATAGTGGGCGACATGCCGAGCACCTGGTTCACTAAACGGATCGACACCACCTCCAAGGAGAGTATGATCCGGGACCTCGCCTCCAACAGTTTCGACTACTTCATGACCCGGCAGATAGGCGGTAAGTCGATACTCCTCGACTGGTGCGACGATATAACCTGGGCCTGCAGGGAGCTGAGCGCCAACGCCCTCATCTACTGCGGCCACCACAGCTGCAAGCAGACCTGGAGCGTCTACTCCCAGGTGCGCAGCGAGTTCATGAAGCGGACCAAGATCCCCACCCTGCTCCTGCAGGGGGACATGTGGATCAAGCGCATGACCCCCATGAGCTCCTTGCACCAGCAGATCGACGAGTTCATCAACAACGTGGTGGCGCGTCCCAGGTCCTCGAGGAAGTAATATATCGCATTGGGCTCCTCGACGAGGCAGTGGGTATACGACCTGCCTTCTGAAGACTCTGGGAAACATGGATAATAAATGGGTTAAAGGATGATAGGATAGTAAAGCGTGGAAGTGGTTTAAACATGAATGAAAGAAAGTCCGTGATCGCCGGTTTCGTCTAAGAAGAATCGGTATGTCATCAATAGCTCCAGTGTCCCCTTCCCGCATATGCATACAGATACTACCATGCCATAAAGATATGCTCTATATGTGGGGAGTTCCCGTAACCACAATATGACCACACAACAGGATGCAGCAAGATATTGAGAGAAATAGATATAAACAACAGCAAACGGATAAAGCCCAGTCCTGATGCAGAATTAAGCACTGCAAGCAACAACAAGATAAAAGTGGCTACACCAGCGAACATACCACTGGGAAATATTCCTAATCCTTGTGTCGCCAGTTCGATTCTGGCCAGGGGCTCCATATATAAGAGCAGGCCAGGGCATATATTCCTTGGCCTGCTTCCCTTTGG
>CAYHAT010000115.1:0-9341 GCA_964354675.1 uncultured Actinomycetota bacterium
ACTCGCATGAACGGCTCTCCTGCTGCAAACGCACGGGCGTCCTCCGCGAAGACCCCGCGCATCCCGCAAACCGGGCGCTGCCGGGGAGGGGGGCTCGCAACGGGATGAAGATCCTCTGGTTCACCTGGAAGGACAGGAAAAACCCCCTCGCCGGCGGGGCCGAGTTCATCAACGAGGAGCTGGCGGAGAGGTTGGTCCGCGACGGGCATCAGGTGATCTTCCTGGTGGGCGGGTTTCCCGGCGGCACCGCCGACGAGACCACCGCCGAGGGTTACCGCATCATCCGCCTGGGTAATCGTTGGACAGCCTACTGGCACGCACAGCGCTACTACCGCGAAAACCTGAGGGGTTGGGCCGACCTGATCATCGAGGAGATAAACACCATCCCCTTCCTGACCCAGTTCTATACCGCACGCGAAAGGCGCGTGCTCCTTATCTACCAGCTCTGCCGCGAGATCTGGTTCTACGAGATGTTCTTCCCTCTGAACATCCTGGGATATCTCCTGGAGCCTCTCTATCTCTTCCTGCTGCGGAAGAACCACTGTATAACCGAGTCCGAGAGCACCCGGAGAGACCTCATACGCTTCGGTTTCGATACGAGCAGGATACATGTCATCCCTGTCTGTATCGACATGGAACCCGCAAGAGACCCGGGGGATACCGATAAGTACCCCGAGCCGACCGTGCTGTCGCTGGGGGCCATGCGCTCCATGAAGCGCACCGTCCATCAGATCGAGGCCTTCAACCTCGCTAAGAAGGACCTCCCCGACCTCAGGCTGATCGTAGCCGGCGGTGGAAGCGGCCGTTACCGCAACAAGGTCATGCGGGCGATCGCCCGCAGCCCTTACCGGGACGACATCGACTATCTCGGCAGCATCGATGCCAGCAAAAAATCCGAGCTGATGCGCCGGTCCCATCTCATCCTGGTGGCGTCCGTGAAGGAGGGATGGGGTCTGATAGTCACCGAGGCGGCCAGCCAGGGCACCCCAGCGGTCGCTTACGACGTAGACGGTCTGCGGGACAGCGTGCAGGACGGCCTTTCGGGGCTCCTCTGCAAGGGTAACTCTCCCGTGGATATGGCCAGGCAGATCGTCGCCCTGTTGAACGATGACCGGCAGTACGAGCTTATGAGCAGGAAGGCGTGGGAGCTCAGCAAGGAATATACGCCCGGCAGATGCTATCATGGCTTCCTGGATGTCTTGCGCTCGCTGGACCCGCGATTCTAGACAGGCGGCATGGATAATGGATCGATTCACAGGTAAGGGTGATCATGGACGGACTGGAGCGGGAGCCTTTGTCTTCGCATAGACCGACGTTGTCTATCGTGGTGCCTACCTTGAACAACGAGAAGATCCTGCCCGGTTTCCTGGAGCGGTTGAGCAGGCAGACGTATGCGGGAGATGATGTGGAGATCCTCATCGTGGATGGCGGCTCCACCGATCGCACCAGGGAAATAGCGACTCGCCACCGTACCCGCATCATAGACAATCCCCACGTCCTGGCGGAGCCCGGGGTCGACCTGGGAATAGAGAATGCGCGGGGCGGGTTGATCATGGTCCTTGCCGTGGACAATTTTCTCGATGACCCTGCCGCCCTCGAGAGAATGGTCACGGTCTTCGAGGATGAGGCCGTCTTCGCGGCGTTCCCCAAGCACGCCAGCGATGGGACCGACACCCTGTACACCAGGTATATCAATACCTTTACGGACCCCTTTAATCATTTCATCTACGGTGAGGCGGCTAACGCACGCACCTTCGGCCGTGTTTACCGTGTCGTGGAGCACAACGATCTCTTCGATGTATACGATTTCTCCAGTTCTCCCCGCAGGCCGCTCATCGCGCTGGCGCAGGGGCTCACTTTAAGATCGGGTTTCAGGCGCAGGCAGGAAGACCGCTTCGACGATTGCCTGCCCATCCTCGACCTCATTACAAGCGGCAGGAAGATCGCTTACGTGCACTCCGTCTCCCTTTATCACCACACCGTATCGGGCTGGCGGCATTTCAACCTCAAGCAGCGCTGGGCGGTCCGCAACGCCCTGGACAAGAAGGATTACGGCATCGCCTACCGCTACCGGCAGCTTTCCCGGGATCAGCGGTGGCGGGCGAGGTTATGGCCGTTGTATGCGTTCAGCGTGGTGTTGCCATCGGGCCGCGCGCTGTTCGGAGCGGTAAGGGACCGGGAGCCTATCTGGCTCTTCCACCCGGTCATCTGCCTGCAATCCGCCGGGGTGACTGCCTGTGAGGTGATAGGCTATTATTTGGGCAAAGAAAGGGCCGTTTCCAGGCAATTGTGAGGGAGCATGGAATACAGGCTGGAACGTTTCGAGAAGCACGATGACGCCCGGGGTCACCTCGTGGTCTTCCTGGGTTGCAGCGAGCTCGACGAGAGCTGCAAGCTGTTCGGACAGATATATTTCGTCACCTTCGACGGCATGGGAGTGATAAGGGGCAATCACTATCACAAGAAGTGGAGGGAATGGTTCGGGGTGGTTTCCGGCCGGCTGCAGGTGTTGCTCAAGGACGTGAACACGGGGGAGACGGTGGAGCTGCTGCTGGACGGTGACGCCGCCGACTACATCCGTCTGGAGATAGGCCCCTACGTGGCGCACGCTTTCAAGAGCGTCACCCCCTCAGCGACCTTGCTCAACTACGCGGATTCGGAATGGTCCCAGGAGGATTCCATACCCTACGGATTGATGGAGTAAGCATATGGCTGATTATTTCGTACACGAGAAAGCCCTGGTGGAGACGGAGGATATCGGCTCCGGCTCGCAGATCTGGGCATTCGTGCATATCCTTCCCGGCGCCAGGATCGGCAGGAACGCCAATATCTGCGACCACTGCTATATCGAGAACGAAGTGATCATCGGCGACAACGTGACCATAAAAAGCGGGGTCTACCTCTGGGAAGGCCTGGCGATCGAAGACGATGTCTTCATCGGCCCCGCGGCGGTCTTCACCAATGACCTGGCGCCGCGCAGCAGGAATCCCGGCTACGAAAGACTGTCCGTTGTTCTCAAGCGGGGTTGTTCTGTAGGGGCCGGCGCGGTCATCCTGGCGGGCAGGACCATCGGCAGATATGCATTCGTGGGGGCCGGCGCGGTAGTCACTAGAGATGTCGAAGACTATACGCTGGTCTACGGCAATCCCGCGCGCCAGCAGGGATTCGTCTGCGTGTGCAGAAAGAGACTGGGATTCCGGGGGGATTCCTGCGTGTGCAGTTGCGGCAGGACCTACGAGCTGAGAGGCTCCGCGGTCTTTGCCGCCGAAGAGTGATCAGGCGGGCGATGGATATAACCTTCCTGGACCTCAAGAGACAGTACCTCGCGATCGGGGACGAGGTCGAAGCGGCGATGCACCGGGTGCTGGAACGACAGTCCTTCGTGCTCGGCGAGGAGGTGGAGCTTTTCGAGAGCGAGTTCGCCGCCTACCTGGATGTCCCTTACGCGGTGAGCGTGGGCTCGGGTACCGACGGCCTCATCCTCTCCCTGCTGGCGCTGGGGATCGGTGAGGGAAACGAGGTGATCGCCCCCACCAACAGTTTTGTGGCTACCGCCCAGGCTATCGCGGCCGTAGGGGCCACTCCGGTGCTTGTCGATGTCGACCCACGCACCTATCTCATCGACGCACAACACCTGGAAGAGAGGTTTACCGCGAGGACCAGAGCGGTCATCCCCGTTCATCTCTACGGAGCGCCGTGCTCGATGCCGGCGCTGGTGGAGATGGCCGAACGACGGGGGGTGGCGCTCATCGAGGACGCATGCCAGTCACACGGGGCTTCCTTTGCCGGCAGGAAGACGGGGGGGTTCGGGGATGCCTCCGTCTTCAGCTTCTACCCCAGCAAGAACCTTGGGGCTTATGGGGATGGGGGGGCGGTCTGCACCGGCGACGAGGAGACCTGCAGAAAGCTGCGGGGGCTCAGGAACTACGGACAGTCGCGTAAATATCACCATGACGAGATGGGCCGGAACAGCCGGTTGGACGAGCTCCAGGCGGCCGTTCTCAGGGTCAAACTGCAGTACCTGGATGGATGGAACGCCCGCAGGAGGGATATCGCCGCGCAATACCGGGACCTGCTGCGCGGTTGCCGGTTCCAGGAGGTGGAAGAAGAAGGCGTGTCATGCTACTACGTCTTCTCCATCGAGACCGACCGCAGAGACCGCCTGCAGGAACACCTCAAGGGCAGGGGCATCGAGACCCTTGTCCACTATCCGGTCCCCATCCATCTTCAGAAATGCTTTTCCCACCTGGGATACGGGTCAGGAGATCTTCCAGTGGCGGAAAAAGCGGCGCAGAGGATACTTTCGCTTCCCATGTACGGCGAACTGCGGGAGGCTGAGATCTCTTATATAGCGGACTGCTTGAACGAGTTCACCGCGAAGGTGGGGGGATGACATGTATCGCCTTTTAAAGTCCTTCCAGCGCATTGTGTACGAGAGCATCTACGCCTGCGCGCGTCTCTTGCTGAGATCGATGGGCGTGAGCTTCGGGAAGAACCTGCAATCCTTTTCCGTCTTCTCTATCGAAACCCCGCACCTGCTGCGTATAGGCGACAACGTCTGGATCGGGAGGGATTGTTCGTTTTACGCGGACAGCGGTATCACCATCGGCAACGACGTGATGGTCTCCCGCGGCGTGAGCATCATCTCCAGCGACCATGCCTACGCCGATGCATCGCGGGCCATCAGGGACCAGGGCATGAAGATCGAGAGCCGCCCGGTCGTCATCGGGGACGACGTCTGGATCGGGGAGAAGGCGATCATCCTCAAAGAGGTCACCATCGGGGAAGGCGCGATCATCGGCGCCGGTGCCGTGGTCACCAGAGATGTCCCGCCCTTCGACATCGCGGCCGGGAATCCCGCCCGGATAGTCGGCTCCAGGGCAAGCCAGCGTGATGTACATGCGTCCCTTGAGGAGGGCGGTTGAACGGCGACGAAGACGGGGGATCTTAACGTCGGGATCGGGAACAACATATATATACATCGGAATAGGGAGATCGGAAGGGCTTAAGCCGGGCTTTGTACGCCGCCGATAGATCTGGCCCGAGGTGAAGGCATTATCCCTCTATCGCTTTTCACCCAAGTAGTGGTAAGGGACGTTCAGGTCGAGGATCTGATAAGCCGAGAAACCTCTCCGTCTCTCCTTGTGTGCGCACGCGCTCCCCTTCAGGACGATGAACACGAGGCCGCCGTGTAACGGGATCAACCGGCACAGCGCTTCATCCCCCGGGAGCAGTAAGGCTGCCATCCGTTTTCTCAGAGAGTCGCCGATGACCCTGTCGGAGACGGATGCATACAGGTTGTAAGCCGTGACCAGCCAGTCCGGGTACCCGTGTTCCCCGCCTTGCGTGGGCGTGGCTTCCAGCAATGCCTGCGGGATGCTCAACAGCTTGCTGATGAACCGCCGTCCATATACCCGGCATCCTTCCTTCCTCAGGAAGTCGAATGACTTCAAAGTAAAGCTGTGGATATGCCCGTGGGGTATTCTCCGCCTGATGTTCTGCTCGATCTTCCTCGCAGGCTCGTGTGGCACGGTGACGACGACCGCTTTCCTCGCCACCCTCAACAGTTCACGCATCGCTTTCTGGTGATCGCATGCGTGTTCCAGGGTCTCGCTGCATACGACCACGTCGAATTGTCCGTCATCGTAAGGTAAGTCGTGTATGTCCGCGGGATCCGCCACCAGGTCGAATATCTCCTTTGCCCGCTTGCATGCCTCTGCGGAAAGATCACAGCCTCTCACCTCGACCCCGAAGATGTTTGCGATCACATAGCCCTGAAATCCCTCGGCACACCCGACGTCCAATAGGGATGCGAAATCGAGATGCGAGAGCGATTTGATGATCTGATAAGTCCGGAGATACCTGACGATCAGGCCTCTTTCACTGTGGCCCTTGCGAAAACCGTAGATGGGCTGATGGGCGAAGTATATCCCCGATTCATCGCATGTCGTGTAGCGCTCATCAAGACAGGCTTTTGTTTCTCTGGTGTACTCTTCCATAGTCGGATAAGGTTCCTGCGCCGTAGCTTCCGGTTATCTTCCCACACCCTCGTATTTGAATCCCAGGCGCCGGATGGCCATGGGTTCCAGGCAATTCCTGGCGTCCAGTACCTCCCGGCTCTTCATCAGCTCCCCGACTTTCCGGAAGTCCTGCATCTTGAACTCGTCCCAATCGGTGAGGATGAGCAGGAGGTCGGCACCGGCGACCGCATCCAGTGCATCCCGCGCGTATTCCAGGTCGGGCAGGAGCGTGCGGGCGTTCTCCATGGCCTGGGGATCGTAAGCGCGCACCTTCGCCCCGCCGTCCACGAGCAGGCGCACGATCTCCACCGCGGGCGAATCCCTCACGTCGTCGGTGTTGGGCTTGAAGGCCAGGCCCCAGGCTGCGATGTTCCTGCCCGCCAGCCCGCCCAGGCGCTTCTCCACCTTCTTGGCCGTGAGCTCTATCTGCTCCCGGTTGACCTGCATGACGCCCTCGAGGAGGTAGAAGTGGTAGCCCGAGCCGCGGGCGATCTCGATGAGGGCCTGGCAGTCCTTGGGAAAGCAGGAACCCCCGAAACCGGGGCCGGAGCGCAGGAACTCGAAACCGATGCGGTGGTCGTATCCCATCCCCAGGGCTACCTCCTTGACGTCGGCGTCCACGGCCTCGCAGATGTTGGCGATGGCGTTGATGAAGGAGACCTTGGTGGCCAGGAAGGCGTTGGAGGCGTACTTGATCATCTCGGCGCTGGCCGCATCGGTGATAAAGAGGGGGGCTTTCAGGGAACGGTATAGCTCGCTCATGATCCCGGCCGCCTTCTGGCTCTCGGTCCCGATGACGATACGGTCCGGGTTCATAAAATCCCTCACCGCCGTCCCCTCGCGCAGGAACTCCGGGTTGGAGACCACGTCGAACTCCTCGCCTCCCGCCCTTTCCTTGATGACCTTCTCCACCAGGCGGGTCGAGCCCACGGGCATGGTGCTCTTGTTCACGATGATCTTGTAGCCGTTGATAGAGGCGGCGATCCCGGATGCGGCCTCCACCACGTAGGACATGTCGGCCCCGCCCTCCTCCCCCTGGGGCGTACCGACGGTGATGAACACGATCTCCGAGCCGCGTACCGCTTCGTCGCTGTCGGTGGTGAAGCTCAGGTTACGGCCGAGGTGGCGCGAGAGGAGTTCGGAGAGACCGACCTCGTAGATGGTCACCTGCCCGCGGTTCAGGCGCTCGATCTTGTCCTCCTCCTTGTCCACCCCGACCACCGCGTGGCCGAGGTCCGCGAAGCAAGCCCCGGTCACCAGGCCTACGTAGCCCGTCCCTATTACCGCGATCTTCATATCGGAACTTCCGTTCTTCTAAAGAACCCGCTATCTCCCTGCAAGGATACCCTCTTCTTGCGCCCTATTTCAAACCTCTTGCCATTATAGACTCGCCCATGCGAGCCGCTACAGCACTTCCCTATATGCCTCGAGGGTCAGCTCTGTGGTGCGGTCCCAGGGGTAATCTGCAGCCCTCTCTTTTCCTCTCTCCGCCAACTCCGCACGCAGGTCATCGTCGTCTATGAGCCGCCGCATCGCCTTCCCCAGCTCCATGGGGTCCTCGGGGTCCACCAGCAGGGCGACGCCCTCGCCGACCTCCAGCAGGGAGGAGGTATCCGAGGTGACCACCGGGATGCCTCGCGCCATAGCCTCGAGCACGGGCAGCCCGAAGCCCTCGTACAACGAAGGATAGACGAAGATGCCCGCCGCGGCGTAGACCGCCTCCAGCTCCTCCTGCGGAAGATAACCCAGCCACCTCACTCCCTGCTGGGACAAGAGGCGGTTCAATTCCCTGCGCCCCATCCAGCCTGCGGCCCCTACCATGACCAGCTCCCCGCTCTTCGCCTTCTCCTCGCTGTCGAACGAGGAATAAGCCTTTACCAGGCGGGAGAGGTTCTTGCGCGGCTCGATCGTCCCCACGAAGAGGACGTAGCCATGGTTCAAACCGTATTTCGACAACACGTCCTCTACCGTCTTTTCCGTGGGGCTCTCGGGTATGTCCACGCCCAGGGGGATAACCCTGACCCTGGGGTCCCGCTCTCCGGTAAAGGAGCACAGGTCATCGTACGTGCTCCTCGAATCGGCAAGGATCACCCGCGCATGCCTCAGCACAAGCCCCAGTCCCCTGCGGTGAAAGATCCTCCAGCGGCTGGGAAACGCGCCCGGATATCTCAGGATGCACAGGTCGTGGATGGTGGCCACCAGGGGGGCGCCTGAAGGTGGGAAGACGAGCGAGGGTGCATGGACGAGGTCCAGGGGACCTAGATAATGCTCGATACGCGGGATACCGAGAGTATGCCAGGAGGCTCCCACGATATCCCGCCACAAGGGAATGCGGACCTCCTCGACTCCCCCCAGGCCGGGAAAGAGCCTTGCTTTTTGCGGTCCATGGTGGCCGAGCACCAGGGAGCCGCCCTCCATCCTCGCGGCCATCCCGGGGATGATGTGGCGTAGGTAGGTCCCGATACCTCCAGGCTGGTCATAAAATAGCTGGTCGGCGAATATGCCCGCGCGCAATTCTATCCTCGGATCTCTTCCATCTTGCCGCCGTTCAAAGCAAAACGAGGAGGGCAGTTCCGAACCGCTGCCCTCCCCCGAGGTCTTATAAGGCTGCCAACCTGTACTTTCAGTCCATGCCTCATGGCAGAGAGGCGGGAAGTTTCGGATAAGCGGGGAGCTGCTGCTGCCACTGTACGTAGGTGCCCCAGGCTGCATGCGGCTGGCCCGTGTGGGAGAAGAGCCCGTAGTAGTTGCCGTCCCAAACGGTCCCGGGTGGCTCGTCCACGTCCCTGTATACCCAGATCTTCCTGCAGCCGGCATCGAACAGCCTCTTAACCCCCTCGTTTCCGATGGCCGCGGCCTGGCCGGCTTCGCTGAAGACACCGGGATAATAGGAACTATAATGGGGCCAGCCGATCTCCGAGGTGACCACCTCCTGCCCTGCCCCCCTGGACCTCAGGGTGTTGACCACGTTGGTGTAGAAGCCTCCCCAGTACCAGGGGCTCTTGTAGGGGTGCACGGCCACCATGTCGCAGGTGCCATGGAACCCGATGAGCATGTTGATGTTAAGGGTCGTCCTGGAGAAGGGAGCCAGGGTGACCCTGCGGGAGAAGACCTCCCCCTTGGTCATCATGAAGGTCAGGGTGGCCTGCGTGCTTTCCGACTGTGGGTTCTGCAGGCACACATACTCCTGGATGGAGAAGCCGGTGCAGCCCTCGGCGAAATACCACACCGTCTGCGCCGTGGTGGCCCCCATGGCGTCGTGTCCCCCCGCCCAGGCGCCCTGGTAGTTGAAGTACATGGGGCGCTCGGCCACGATGGGCT
>CAYHAT010000116.1:0-9248 GCA_964354675.1 uncultured Actinomycetota bacterium
TGCTGGACTCCCTGCTCCCCACTTATGCGGCCATGAGGATGTTCCTGTGGGCTCTGCCGGCGGCCGCCCTGCCCGATCATCGCTCCCGCTCCTTTTCCTTCGCAAACCTCATCTTCTTTGCCCTCTCCGACACACCGCGTGAACGGGCCCGCGGCCTGCTGCACATGCCGGGACATATGCTGAGAGGACGCCGCCGCTTTTAAGGGGGGTTCATACCTGGTTTCAGAAGGGGGGGATGCCTATGGAGTCGTGTGCGCCCTGCTTGTGGTCGGATGTCCACATGTACATGGCCCGTTCCGCCAGTATGCCCACGGGTACGGCGCCCGTAGACTCCACCACCGTGGAGACGTCCAGGTTGTTCACCAACTCGTTGACGTGCACGGTCTGGCGGCTGTTGGGCAGCATGGTGAAAGTGATCTGTTTGGCAGGCCCGCTCGGCCCCAACAAAGTCACCTTTACCTCGGCCTGCGCGGGGTTGGGGTTCTGTATCAGCACCCATTCGTCGAAACCGGGACGGGTGGTTCCCTCGGGCAGGTACCAGAAGGTCGCGGTCTGGTAGGCCCCGATAGAGTCGTGGGCCCCCCGCTTCCCATCCGTGGTGTTGATGTACATGGCGCGCTCCGCCAGGATGCCCGCCCCGTCCAGCGATGTGACCACCGTGGAGATGTCCTTGTCGCCCAAGAACTGGTTGACGTGGACGGTACCGCGGGAGTTGGGCGCCATGTAAAAATCGTAGTTGCCCCCGATCCCCTCGGGCGTGAGAAAAGTGGCGCGTACATTGGTCCCGGCAGCGTTGGGGTTCATCACCAATACCCACTCATCGAAGCCGGGGCGTGTGGTGCCCTCCGGCAGGTACCATTCCGGCGCCGGCGTGGACAGCCCGATGGAGTCGTGGGCTCCCCGCTTACCGTCGCTGGTGTTCATGTACATGGCCCGTTCGGCGAACACCGGCAGCAGCACCCCTCCCGCTTCGGTGAGGGATTCCACCCGGGTGGATATCTCCGTGTTGGGCACGTACTCGTTGACGTGCACGGTGTAGCGGCTGGTCGCACCTATCTCCGTGGTAAACTCCCTGGCCACCCCTCCCCGCTCCAGGAACTGCACCTTGGTCTGCACCGGGACATTGTTGGGGTTCTGGATGAGCACCCATTCGTCGAAGCCGGCATAGGTCGCGCCCTCGGGTAGATACCATACCGGGCTGGGGGTCAGGATACCGATGGAGTCGTGGGCGCCCCACTTGCCGTCGCTGGTCTCGTACATGTACATGGCCCTTTCGGCCATGATCGGCGCCCCGTCTATCGCGGTTACCATGGTGGAGACGTGCTTCTCCGGCACCCACTCGTTCACGTGTACCGTGACCCGCGAACCCGGCTGTGCGAAGATGATCGGGCCCTCCACCTCGCCGGTGAGGGTCTGAAAGACGACCCTCGCTATGGCGGTATTCTCGCCCGGGTTCATGATCAATACCCACTCGTCGAAGCCTTTGCCGGTGTAGCCCTCGGGCATGTACCAGCTGTAGGTCTGAAACTCGTAGACCACGCAGTCGCCGGCGTCGTTATACCAGGACACGTTGTATACCTCTATACCCGAGACGTTATAGAGACCGGTGAAGTCAAAACTGAATGCACCCGCTGTGTCACTGGCGAGCTCCACCATCACCGGTTCGCGGTAGGTGTTCATGGTTATCCTCATGGGACGGTTGGGAGGAGCCGTGCCTTGGACCACGTCAGTAAAGGGGTCGGCGGTGGAGAGGATGTCCCCCACGGTGATGGAGCGTGGTGTACCCAGGCTGTTGGAGGACACCTGCTCGTTCGGAGCGATATCGTGGCTCACGAACCAGGCCTCGAAGAAACCGTCTCCCGCGGTGCCCACGGTCTGAGTGGCGGAACCCGCGTTCACGCTTACGCTCGCGCCCGGGTTGTAGAAGCCCATCACGTCGTCGTACTGGGGATAGACCACCAGGACGGGCCCGGACCTGGCCACGTCCATCACGATATTGCCGGAGTATGGGTTGCCGGAAAAGACGTAAGCGACATCTCCGGGGCGGATGTTGGTGCCAGGGAAGTTCACGCTATAGGAGCCGCCCGCTGCGGTGACCCTCTGGTGCGCCACCCCGGGAGGGATGTCCCCGTAATAGGTACTGGGGATCTTGATGTAAGCGTCGATGATGTTCCCCGTGGGGGCTGTACCGAGGACACGGTCGAAGTAGATATCGACCGCGCCGGTAAGGGTGCAGTCAACGGTCACGGGCACTCCCCCCGCCAGATCGGTCACCCTTACCCAGTCTCCCGACTGGATGTCCCTGCCTATGCTGGAGAAATCCACGGAGAACCACTTAGAGTTGTTGGTCGTCGTATCTATCTGATACGTGGGCCCGACCCCGCCCTTTATCAGCTCGACCCTCACGCCGGTACCTGCGCTCGTGGTGTAACCCTCGACGGTGTCATAAGGGATGGCGATCTGCAGGCCGGGCTGTACGCTGGCGGCAGCGAAATCCGCCTGCCCGGCCACGTCGATGGCAGGCCATACTATCTTCTGCTCCTCGAGGCGCTGGTGTGCTTCCTCCGGGTTGGCGGGAAGGTTTCCCAGCGGGTCCTGGGGTATTATCTCCGGGATCCTCGTGGCCTCTCCCTCCGCCCTGGCGGGCGCCACCGCCGGTAGCAGCAAGAGCAGGGCCAGCAGCGCTGCGAACAAGGGAAGACAGATCCTCATGCTTAGCTTACGGTCCCTTGCCATACCTCCGCTCATGCATACCCCCCGGCTGCCGCCGTCAGTCCTCGATCAGGGCGGGTTGGTTATATAGGTCAGGTGCCAGATGCCGTAGTCGTTGCGCAGTCGCATCTCGGCGGGCACGGTCTTGCCGCTCTTCCCCACCACTACTCCGGTCAATATGCTCTCGTTCTCGCTCGGCCGGTTGACCGTGTACACCTCCATGTAGGCGAAGCGGCCCTCGGCCACCTTGGTGAGGAAGGGCTGCAGCTCCGCTATCTCCCTCCCCAGGTCCTCCTCGAAACTGGTGGGGACCACGTAGTTGGTGCCGCCATCCAGGTCTCCCGAGAGCTGGTTGATGGCGGCGATCCTCCACATGCCGTTCTCGAACTTCATGACGAACGTGCCGTTGCTGCCGCCGCTGTCGGTAGTGAGTTCGAAATAGATGTACGAGGTGTTGGTGTCTCCGACCGGCCGCACGTCCGCGCTGGTCACCTCCAGGCGCCGCACTCTCCCTTCCGCTACCGCCCGGAAGAAGTTCTGGTGCCTCTGGGTCTCTGTCACGTAGCGTTGGTCGGGGGTGGTGTAGGAGAAATCCTCCCCGGTCTGATTGTCTACTTCCTCGACCTCAGAATCCGAGGAGTCTACCTCGCCTTCGGCCGCGGCGGCATCGTCTGCGACCGTCTGTTCCTCGGAAGCGGTCTCCTCCAGTTGGGACTGGAAGGATTCGCCTTCTACGTTCGCCGAGGTAGCCTTTTCGTCTCCTCCGTCATCCACTATCCTCCAGGCGGCAAACGCTACGCCTCCCGCGCACAGCAAGACCACCACGAGAATGATGACTAGCTTTCGCAATCCTTCCCGCCTTTCCCACGGCCTCCAGCATTGCTGCTAGTAAAATATAACACAGCAGCAGGTGCCGCATCTTGATTTATATCGTCATGCAGGCCGTTTGTTATTAGAGCCTGGCATGGCCTCCTGCAACCCGCCGCCCTTTTCTCTATTTCCATTATTTGCGAACGAAGGCGCTATATCCTTTGTGTCGCCTGGGACTGTTTATATACCCCCTGGGGTTCCCATGAAGCCTCGCGCGGCTAGAGGATCGCGTATGGAGAAAAACCGGGCTGTAGCGCTTATCCCTGCTCTTTGCGAGGATGCCGCCCGGGTGAGTCATCGCCACCGCAAGCGCCCCGCGAGGAAACGTTTTCAACTGCGAGCGTCGTCTGCCGCTTCCCCTTTTTCCCGTTAATCCCCCTGGCTATTCCCCGTCCTCCACCTCCGGTTCTTCTTCACCGCCGCTATCCCTGAGCGAGGCCAGGAAGTCCTTGGCGGCCTCTCCTTCATCAGGAGGGACCACGATGCGTGCCATCCCTATGGGGCCGGCATAGCTGGGGGCCGGCAGGTCCGCCCATTCCCGGGGGTGGAAACCCTCCTCCTGGAGCATGCGCATCACCAGCTCCGCCTCGATGCGGTCGCCGGCGAACACCACCGCCTGGTCGTCAGGCCTCTTACGGAAGATGTCTAAGAATCCCATGATAAAAGTCTAACCGATAACGGGCTGGAATGGTTATGGCGCCGCTCGAACATCCTCGCGAGTTATCCGGTTCCCGGATCAAGGGGGTGGATCACATGGGATCGGCATGCCTTGGGCTTGGACGTATTCCCCGCCCTGGCAATACCTCATCGCGAGCAAAGTCAGCGCTCCCTGGAGGCCGCCTCTACTCGGTCTTGGTACATCCGCGTGGCGCACTGCAATGCCAGGTAAAATTGCGGATGGTTGTTACAGGTCACAAATGGGCACTCCGTACAGTCTAACTCGTTCTGTAAAAGGCACAATGCCCGTCGCCTCCCTTGTACGGTTTACGGCCACATCTCCCTTTTTCCACGTATGGGCGTAAACACCTTTTATCGTTGAAGATGGGGTCAGCCCCGGACAAGATGATCTGTCATCGCGAGCGCGTAGCGAAGCGATCTCGTTCGATCTTGATCAACATCCTGAGGAGATTGCCGCGTCGTCGAAGACTCCTCCTCGCAATGACATTGAAAGTGGGACATAAGAGCAGCCCCGGACGTAGGACATAGCTTTCTCGTCGCTGGCCAGACCACTCCCGTTTAAACGATACGCGATGAGGATAGAATAGATGAGGAATCGCGGGGTGATAGGAGTAATGCCGTTCTAATGCCATGAAGGGATCAACAGGAGGTGAGCCGATGAGGAAGATGTTAGTCGTATTGGCCCTGCTCGTTATGGTCGCCGTCTTGTTCGCAGGTTGCGGGGGAGGCGGTACCGAGCCGGCACCGACCGATACCGGAAACGCAAACCAGGATAACGTGGTTACTCAGGACCAGGGGGCCGAGGGTCAGACGTTCACCCTGGCCGAGCTGGCAACCTTCGACGGCAAGAACGGCCAGCCCGCTTACGTGGCGGTGGATGGCGTGGTCTACGACCTCACTGGCTCCTCTCTGTGGCCGGAGGGCGACCATACGAACTGCAACCTCGATTCCGTGGCTGGCAAGGATCTCTCCGAGGTCATCCAGCAGGCGCCCGCGCGTATGCGTACCAACCTGCAGCGCTTCCCGGTTGTAGGCACGCTGGCCCCATAAATCGCTTACAGATAGATGGCAACGAGAAGAGCACCCTACGGCGGCACGGCCCGTTTATCTCTTCAGTTAACCGCCGCGATCCTCACCTTGGGGGCGTTGGCCATACCCCCGGTGCTGGTCGCGTTCTCGGGCACCGCGTCCCTGGACGCGACCTGGACCGCGCTGCGTATCGCGGCGCTGGAGGCTTTCACCCTTATCTTCCTGAACATCGTAACGGGCGCCTTTCGCCCCTTCTTCAACCGCGTCTTCAAAGCCAAGACGGTACAGCGCGTACACGTGGCTACCGGACTGGCGGGGTTTTCCCTGGCACTGGCTCACGGGGTCACGGCGCTGGTCTACGGCATCACCGGTTACAAAACGGGTGTGGTCTACATCGGTCCCGTCGTATTGGTGGTGCTCACCACGGCCATCATCACAGCCCTCACCCGCCGCCGCATGAAGAGTTCCTGGCGCTGGATACACCGCCTCAACTACCTGGTGTTCGCCGCGGTGCTCGTCCACGGGCTGGTCCTCGGGTATGACCTGGCCAACGAAGTGTTGCTTAAAGTAATGTTCATCTTCTACGCCGCGGTGGTCGCTGCCGGCCTGGTTTACCGCGTGAACGCGCTTGCGAAAAACCGTAGCAGTTCCACCACGAAGACGGCTTCAGGGCAATAGACCATATCGCGGACCTGGCCCATAAACGGACTTGCCCCCGAACGCGCCCATTGATCGTTGGCAATGTTGATGGGATGACGGATGTTGAGGGCCGGATCTGGCGTATAACCGGACCTGACCCCAAGCGCGCCCGTATTGCGTCATTGCGAGGAGCCGCACGCGGCGACGTGGCAACCTCAACACCACACGTGCTTCCGTGCAAGCCCACGCTCATGATCGAGACGTTGCGGGGCGGTCATAGAACCGATGCCTTGGAATCAGGTAACCGCTGGTTAATGGAGGTTGCTTAACTTTAGCTCGCGATGATGTGTGGCGATCACCAGGCACATTCCTGGTCTGACCCCAAGCGCGCCCGCATTGTGTCATTGCGAGGAGCCGCACGCGGCGACGTGGCAACCTCAACACCACACGTGCTTCCGTGCAAGCCCACGCTCATGATCGAGACGTTGCGGGGCGGTCATAGAACCGATGCCTTGGAATCAGGTAACCGCTGGTTAATGGAGGTTGCTTAACTTTGGCTCGCGATGATGTGTGGCGATCACCAGGCACATTCCTGGTCTGACCCCAAGCATGTCGCGAGGAGCGAAGCGACGTGGCAATATCCCGTTACCACAAACGTGCCTCTCTTGCAGGTGGAGGGGTGGCCCCGTTGGGTTATTCGGGCTTTGCGGGTGGGAGGGTGATGTTGATCTGGTAGGAGCGGGGCTCGCCCTCCCTCTTGATGCCCTGGAAGATCGCTTCCAGCATGGGGTCGATGAAGTCGGCGACCTCCTCCTTCCTCCCCTTGAGGTGCCAGCGGAAGAAATAGTGCTCGATGGTCCCCAGGATCATGGAGCGCACGAGAAAGGGGTCGATGTCCTCCTTGAACTCCCCCGACTCTATCCCTTCCTCAATGGCCTTGAGCATGAAACCCGCCGACCGTTTAACCGCCTTGTAACCCTCGGCCTCCATGAACTTGCGGTTGTGTTTTAAGTCCAGGAGCACCAGGGAGGAGTAGTCGGGGTTGTCTTTATAGAGATTGAAATAGCCATAGGCGATGGCCCTGATCTTGTTCTCGGCACCCTTGATGTAGGGGCTTATAGCCTCGAGGAAATCGACCGCCTGGCTGGTTATCTCATCGGGGATGGCGAAGAGGAGGTCCTCCTTGCTCCCGAAGTATTCGTAGATGGTCGCCTCCGACACGCCGGCCGTACGGGCTATCTCGGAGATGGTGGCGTTATAGTAACCCTTCTCCCCGAATACCTTGAGGGCTGCATCAATGATGCTCGAGAATTTATCCTTTGATTTATAGTCGTTCCCCATAAAATTACCCACTTTTCATAGGTTGACTTTTAATTTGACATTAATATTGTAATTTAACTATACTAAATAGGCAAGTTCCTGGAACCTGATTTTTGGAGGGGAGTGCAATGATACGCACAGTCGACGAGTATCACGAGAGCCTCAAAGCCATGAAGCCCAACATCTATATGGGGGGCGAAGTGCTGGGGAGGGACAATCTCCCGGGCACCGATATCATGGACCTGACCATCGAGCTGGCCCACGCCAAGGAGGTCCAGCACCTGACCACCACCAAGTCCCATCTCACAGGCGAGACCATCAGCCGCTTCTGCCACATCCACCAGAGCCAGGAGGACCTGTTGGCCAAGCAGGAGATGACGCGCATGGCCTGCCGCCTGGTGGGAGGCTGCATCGCCCGCTGCATGGGCATCGACGCCATGAACTCCCTTTCGGTCATCACCTACCAGTGCGACCAGGCACACGGCACCGATTACCACCAGCGCTTCCTGGAGTACCTGAAGTTCTGGCAGGCCAACGACATCGTGGGATGCTGCGCGCAGACCGACGTCAAGGGACACCGTAAGCGCAGGCCGCACGAGCAGACCGACCCCGACCTCTACCTGCGTGTTGTGGAGAGGCGCAGCGACGGCATAGTGGTGCGCGGGGCCAAGGCCCACAACTCTTTCGCGCCCCTGGCCAACGAGATCATCGTCACCCCCACGCGCTTCCTCACGCCCGAGGAAGGCGACTGGGCGGTGGCCTTCGGCATTCCCGGCGACTGGCCGGGCGTCAAGCTGGTGTGCCGCGGCGCCAAGTACCGCGACCGCGTACCCGAGGTCGCGACCGCGCTTTCGGGCAAGGGAGAGATCGAGTCGCTGACCATCTTCGACGATGTCTTCGTGCCCAACGAGAGGGTATTCCTCAACGGCGAGACCGAGTTCGGCGGCCAGTTGGCCCTGCTCTTCTCCCTCTACCACCGCCACTCCTACACCGGATGCAAGCCCGCCATGTCCGACGTGATCATGGGCACCACCGCCCTGGCGGCGGAGTACAACGGCATCGAGCGGGAGAGCCACGTGCGCCATGCCCTGGCCGAGCTCATCAGCGTGGCCGAGCTGGTGTACGGCTGCGGCATCGCCGCGGCGGTCAAGTCCTCGCGGGCTCCGTCAGGCACCCAGATGCCCGACGTGGTCTTCTGCAACGTGGCGCGCAAGCACGCGGGGGTCAACCTCTACCACGAGTACGACATCCTGGCGGAGGTGGCCGGAGGGCTCCCCGCCACCCTCCCCTACAGCGAGGAGTACACCAGCCCCGAGGTGGGCGAGCTAGTGAAGAAGTACATCATGCGGGCGGACGGCGTGAGCCCGGAGGACGTCTATAAGTGCTTCGCCTGGATCAGCGACTTCTCTTGCTCCTCCATGGCCGGGGTCATGCAGTACGCCGGCGTGCACGGCGGTGGCTCCCCCATCATGGAAGACATCGCCATCCTGGGCACCTACGACCTGCAGGAGAAGAAGCAGATCGCCAAGAACCTGGCGGGTATCGAGGAAAAGTAAGAAACCGGTCAGCAGGTTCCGCAGAACAAGAGGCTGATGAGGGGCGCGGGAGACCGCGCCCTTTTCGTTATCCGCTATATATACTATGGTCTGTCATCGCCGAATGGGACGATTTGAAACGAAGCACTCACCTCCCATTCTGTCATCGCGAGGAGCCGTCTTTTTCTGTCATCGCGAGGAGCCGTCTTTTTCTGTCATCGCGAGAAGCCGTCTTTTTCTGTCATCGCGAGGAGCCGCAGGCGACGTGGCGATCTTCAGATCCAAGCTATCGCTGTCACTCCCTGCCGTTGGGTATATATCCGGATCTGACCTTGTTTCTTCCACGTCCGCGGTCCCCCTTCTTTCTGTCATCGCGAGGAGCCTTCTTTTTCTGTCATCGCGAGGAGCGCAGGCGACGTGGCGATCTCCGGGCCGAAGGCATCACTGTCATCGCCGAATGGGATG
>CAYHAT010000117.1:0-1886 GCA_964354675.1 uncultured Actinomycetota bacterium
ACCCGAGGCTCTTCTCCACTGACGTCCTTCTCCAGCGGATGCTCGCGGTGGGTGAGCAGGGTGCTCCTGGCCCCGTGCAGCGCCTGGGATGCCATGCCCGCCGCCGCCGTCGCCTGGGTGACCGTGTCCGGGATATCCTTGGGTTCCTGGGCAGCGCCGCAGACCAGTACGCCTTGCCTGGATGAGAGGACGGGGAGGAAGGGGTCGGCCACGGCGAAGCCGTATTCGTTGACCTCCAGCCCCAGTCCCTCCGCCAGGCCACAGGGCGCCTCCAACCCTATGGAGAGCACCACCATGTCGAACTCCTCTTCCTGCATGCAGCCCGCGTCGTCCGCATAGCGCAGCAGGAGGTTCTTGGTGCGCTGCTTCTCCCGGATGCCGGAGATCAGCCCGCGTATATAGCGTACGCCGTGACGGGACTTTGCCGCGGTGTAGTACTTCTCGAAATCCTTGCCATAGGCGCGCATGTCGATGAAGAAGATAGTGGGCTCGATGCTAGGCAGGTGCTCCTTGGCGATAAGGGCCTGCTTGGTGGCGTACATGCAGCAGACGCTGGAGCAGTAGCCGTTCCCCACCGTGGTGTCGCGTGAGCCCACGCACTGCACGAAGGCCAGTTTCTTGACCTCCTCGCCGTCGGAGGGGCGTACTACGTGCCCCTGGGTGGGACCGTTCGCGCCCAGGATGCGCTCGAACTCCAGGGAGGTCACCACGTTCGCGTGGAAACCGTAACCGTATTCCGTCTTGCGCGACGCGTCGAAGGGCTTGTATCCGGGGGCGGCGATGACCATCCCCACCTGCAGGACCTCCTCGCGCTCTTTCTGTTCGAAGTCCACCGCGCCCGCCTGGCACACCTTGACACAGTTACCACATTTTTCCTTGATGAGCCAGCGGCACACCGCGGGGTCGATGACCGCCGCACCCGGCACCGCCTGCGGGAAGGGCACGCGGATGCAGCGCGTGTCGTTCAGCCCGGCGTTGTAGGGATCGGGTACCTTCACCGGGCATTTGGCGGTGCAGTCCCCACAGCCCGTGCACTTCTCGATATCCACGTAGCGGGGGCGGATGCGCAGCCTCACACGCAGGTCGCCCGCCTCCCCCTCCACGCAGAGCACGTCAGCCAAGGTGATGACCTCGACGTTGATGTTGGAGGCCACTTCGACCATCTTGGGCGAGAGAATGCACATGGAGCACTCGTTGGTGGGGAAGGTCTTGTCCAGCATGCCCATCACCCCACCCACCGAGGGCGAGGAGTCGACCAGGTAAACCTTGTACCCCATGTTCGCCAGCTCCAGGGAAGCCTGGATACCGCCCACGCCACCGCCCATCACCATGACCGCACCTACTGGGCCGCCCTTTACCACTTGGTCGGCTCCGGGCTGCGGTTTCACGTTGCCCTTTGTCTTTTCTCTATATTTCTCATCTGATCCCTGGCCATTGGGGTTCACCTTTATCTTGCTTCCTTTACCGCTCTTAGCTACGCCGTCCTTTTTGCTTCCCGCTACGCTTTTCTTTGCACCGCTCTTGTTACTTCCTGAGCCGTTTATCACCGCGCTGTCCTTTTTGCGGCCCGCTACGCTTTTCTTACCGCCGTTCTTCTTCGTGTTACCTCTCTTCTCAGCCATCTCAGACCTCCTACGCCAGACCCGCGCTATAAAGGAGCGGGCGAGGGTCGATGAGGTGCCGGGAGAACCATTCCTCGGCGCCCGGGAGGCCCAGGGCCAATCCCAGCAGCTCGGTGAAGAAGAACACCGGCAGGTCGTGCTCCAAGCTGAAGCTGAGCTTGCCCTCCTTCTGCCGCATCTCCAGGTTGGCCAGGCACATGGGACAGGCGACCACGATGCAGTTGGCGTCCGCCTCCTCCGCCGCCTCGAAGAGGCGGTTGACCA
>CAYHAT010000117.1:1986-8391 GCA_964354675.1 uncultured Actinomycetota bacterium
GCGCAGACCACCACCAGATCGCCGCCCTTCTCTTTCGCCTTCGCCAGGTCCCGCCCGGGAAGGGCTACGGCGAGGAGGTGGTTGGTCATGTGGGCCGAGGAGGCGCCGCAGCAGTTCCAGTCCTCCAGTGTTTCCAGGTGGAATCCCAGCGCCTCGGATACCTGGCTTGCCGAAACGCCGTATTCCTCCGCCGAGGAGAGCTGGGAACAACCTGGGTAAAAGCTGTAGCTCTTCATCGCCTGCTCTCCTTGAAGATATGCCTGATATCCCGGCGGCCCTTGACCACGCTGGGGATCAGCTTGATCTTGCCCTTCTTGAGCATCTCCACCGCGAGGCCGATGTCGCTCATCAAGTCCCCCGAGAAGGTCTTGTACGAACCCATGAGGATGGGTTCGCTGATGCGCCCGGTGGCCTGGATGTTGCCCAGGAAGCACGCATGGAAGAGGGGGATGTTCCTCTCGGCCGGCTTGATCCCCTCCTCCAGCGCCATGGCGCGCAGGGAGTCGATGACCTTCGCAACATCGATGTCGTTGGGGCAGCGGGCAGTGCAAGTCTCGCAGGCAGCGCATATCCATATGGTATGGCTGCGGAGCAGGCGCTCTTTCTGGCCGTACTGGATAAGCTTCATGGCCTGATGGGGAAGGATGTCCATGGCGAAGTTGAAGAGGCACCCGGTGCTGCACTTACCGCACTGGTAGCACAGCCTCGCCTTCTCGCCGCTCCGCTCCTCCACCTCCTTGTCCAGGGCCGGACTCAACGCGTTGATCATCTCTGTTCCTCCCAGCTTAAGAGGTTAGCCTTCGATATGTAATCATATAGACCTGCAAGGGGCCAGACCATAACCTGCGTCAGTCATTCCTTCCGATATTCGGCCGGACTATCTCGTTTTGTTTCCCGTCCCGCATACCTGTTATTTTAAGAGTTGCCGCCCGCCGCATCTATCTGCCGCCTGCAGCTCTCGCGGCCGGCTCCGTTTGAGGCGATCAACCAAATCCCTTGGTGGCCATTCTCCGGCTTGGCCATTCCCTTGATACCCCAGGGGGTAACAAAAAACAAGACCTGGCCCCATGATAAACCCGCTTTTATAATAACGCAAATAACAATTGACTCATTAGTACTTAGTTAATGTCTATTAACCAGGGCCGGTAGTATTCTACCTTTTATCACTCCACCATCCAGAGGAGGTTCTCCATATCCCCTTCTTCGCCTGCTGCTTTCATGAGATCGGCGGCCAGTTGGGTCGCGAGCACCTTGAGGTCGTCGGTGTTGAGATAGCGCGAGCAGCAGCGGTCGAAAAGCACCCGGCAGTCGGGCGCGAACTCCTCGTCTCCCCGATACAGGATCAGAAGGAGTGGAGTGCGCGGAAAGGGGTGGAATACGAACGACTCGTCCCCGTAATCCGCCTTGGCGCCGCCCAGACGGCTGGAAGCCTCTTCCAGTGCCCCCTGCTTGTTCCCAAAGAGCCGGGCCAGGGGCTGCTCCACGGTGGGCACCAGGGTGGCGGCGTAGAACCTGCCACCGGGCAGGTCGCGGTAGGCGATCCATTCCCCGCTCTCGGGCACGCCGCATGAGAGCTTGACGTAACGCAGGGCAAGGACGCGCAAGGAAAGACTGTCGATCAACGGGGGCATGGACATCTCTCCGCTGGGCATGGCGATCTCGATACGGTCGCCGAAGGAGGACAGTGTGAGCAGAGACCCGCCACCTGCCAGTGCCTGGGATTCGAAGCCGCCATTGCGCGCCTGCTCAGCGAGGTCCAGGCCCCTGACCTCGTTTAACGCCCTTTCTATAGTGCGCCGGCGGCGCTCGTCCGATTGGGAGGTGTCCATCCCATTCCTTCACATTCCGAAACGGACTGTGTTCTTGCCGGTTCTCACCTCATCGACATCGCCAAACCACTACCCACGCGACAAGTCGCATGATGGTGCTCGCGTGGATAGCGATCGTCCACTTTGAGATGTTAGCCGGGATTGCAGGCCGAATGCAAAGCCCGGCTTCTTGATGGGCGACCAATGGTGCAACAGATAAGCCTCGAGAGAAGGGTGTTTATGCCCTCGTGTGAGGTGTTTATGCCCTCGTGAGGGTGAAAACAGGATGTAAATACAAGCGCTGTGCAGGGAGCCTGGGGTCAAGCCCCACCCCGTTGCGCAAGCTCCGGCCCGCTGAGCCCGGACGCTTACTTTTTCTCCGCTTTTTCCGGAGAGATCTCAGGCAGGTGAATCGGGCTTTCGTCAACGATCTTGCGGGAGAGCGCCTGCTTCGAGTACCTCCCCCGGCCCCTCCAGTAATCGGGTTCGAGCATCTGCATGACCTTCACCTCTGCCTCGTCCTGAATCCTAACAACACTAGACTATTTCAACTATTCTTTACAATATTATAATATTATTAACGTTTGAAACAGGCAAGCCTTTTCTTGCCACATTCTTAGAGTAACATGTGGCAGCGACTCAAGGATTTACAGGGTACGGCCGTTTAAGTAATTGGTGTTCGCCCTCAACCTTCACAGTAAGGACAGAATCCTTATGAGCAGGGAAAAGAGCGCAAGAAGAGGCGAACGGGCGCCGGCGAACGGGCGCATTGCATGGGGGCGACGTATGAGAGGGGCCAATGGATGAGCGTTTTCAAGCGGGAGATATCCTTCGACATCGACGAGGGTGAAGAAGGCAGGCTGTCAATAACCGGCACCTTGCGGGATACCAGGCTCGCGCAGCCCATCCACGTCATCGTGGTGCGGGCGGAAGTGGGCCTGGAGGACGGCCGCATCCACTACCTCGAGGGGGAGATGCCACATATCCCCCGCGAGGACTGCCACCACGCGCTGCAGACCCTTCCCCGCCTGGTCGGGGAGCGTATCGTGCCCGGCTTCACCCAGCTGGTGCGCGAAGTGGTCGGGTCGCCGCAAGGATGCTCGCACCTGGCGGTGCTGTTGACCAACCTGGGACACGCCAGCGTGCAGGGGCGCGGGGCGCTGGTGATGTCGAAGATGGGGGGAGACGAGGAGGCGCTCCGCTTCGTGCGCAAGCAGGCGGTGGAGTTAGGGATCATGGGAAACTGCTACGCATGGCGCGAGGATGGGCCGCTGATGCGGCGCATGCGGGCGGAGATGGAGGCATCGGGTGAATCCGAGTAGTCCTTTGGGTCTACCCGGGGGCCAGTCCAGAAGATACCTGATGAATAGCGGGAGCGCGCAAGACCCGGCAAGCGCGACGCTTGTCCCTCAGGGGGCGCTTCGGGCCAGCATGAGCGAGGTCTGGCCCCAGGCGTACAGGAGGCAGAGCAAGGGGATCGGGCCCATGGATAAAGCGAGGGCATGATGCTGGGCAAGGTCTATTTCTCCGTGGTGGTTTTCCTTTTCGGCCTGGTCGTGGGCAGCTTCGATAACGTGGCCATTTACCGCATCCCCGAGGGCAAGTCCCTGTGGGCGCCGCGCTCCTTCTGCCCCAACTGCGGCGAGACCATCGCCTGGTACGACAACCTACCGCTCTTGAGCTACTTCATCCTGCGCCGCCGCTGCCGCAACTGCGGCGAGCCCATATCGTGGCGCTACCCGGCGGTGGAGCTGCTGAGTGGCCTGCTCTTCCTGGCCGTCTTCGCCGCGGTGGGCTTCGAGTGGACGGCGGAGCTCATCCCCTACCTGTTCATGGTCACGGTGCTTATCATCGTCTCCGCCATCGACCTGCAAAAACAGATCATCCCCAACAAGGTGATGTACCCCGCCATCCCCATCGCGCTGGCCGCTATGGGTATCGTGTCCCTGGTGCGTGGCGACTATCACATCATCGTAGGCAGCCTCCTCGGCGCGGTGGTCATCGCGGTGCCGTGGGCGATAGCGGCGCTGGTCTTCCCCAAGGGCTTCGGGATGGGCGACGCCAAGCTGGCGGCCTTCACCGGTATCTTCCTGGGCTGGAAGATCGAGTTGATCGCATTCTTCATCGGGATATTGCTAGGTGCGATCGTAGGAGTGGTGCTGATGGCGGCGGGCAAGAAGGGCAGAAAATCCCGCGTGCCCTTCGGGCCCTTCCTGGCAGCCGGTGCCCTTATCGCCCTCTTCTGGGGACAGGCCATACTGGACGCCTATCTGAGCCTTTTCTGAGCGCAAAAAGATCTGGAGAGAGGTTTCCCTCTCTCCAGACTCGATCCATTGTCTAATGATCGAGCAAATCAGGCGATCATTATTCCGTGATCTGATGGCCATCTTCGAGACAATTCACAGACGGCTTGGTCGCACCCGTAGCATCGTAGATAACGGTGTCAACCTGTGTCCCAGCAGGTGCTTTGGACGGGCAGACCGGCCCTCCCGTGGCGCCGACGAGACCGTCATAGTAGGGGGCCGCCCAACCTACGGCGGTACCATCGGGATAAGCGTTACTCGGCTGGTCGGCTGCATACACGTCAGCCGCGGTGAGCCAGTTCCTCTGCTGAGCCTGGCACTTCTTCGCATCGGCGCTCCCGCGAGCGGCCAGGAACACCGGCACGGCGATACCTACAAGGATACCGATGATTAAAATAACGATCATCAACTCGATCAGGGTGAAACCCTCGTCCCTGTGCATTCTCTTTGCCATTTTTTTCACCTCCTTTTCGTAAGAACTCTCAAGCCAAAACCCTCAACATCACACCTCAAAAAATCCTCGCTCCCACCTCCCTTCCTTGCGGCAAGAATTTGTCCTTAAAACTCTCGGCAATTTTTCCTTGATTCTTGACCAGTATGCCTCTTCCATAATGGTGAAATAATCTTCCATTAAGTTAACGGCTTCCCGGGAGTCATCGATTTGCGTTTCCGGGTAAACGGTGTAAATAGGGGGGCGAACGGTAGCAAATCGGCAGTGAACGGAGCATGCGGTTAAGTGCCGCTGAAACCGGCTGCCGGCAGCTTCAGCATGCCTGCCAAGGAATATATGTACGGCAAGAGGAGCTGGTAAAGGAGCATGAACCCAGGTGAAAAGACTATCCCCGGGTGGTAGCCATGCGGAGGATGCACATATAATAGCAGCGTGAGAGCATTGGAAGTAGCTGTACCAATGAGATGACCGGGAGAGTAAATGAAGATACTGGCCATAGACATCGGGGCCGGGACACAGGATATCCTGCTCCACGACTCGGAGAAGCAGTTGGAGAACTGCATCAAGATGGTCCTGCCCAGCCCGAGCCCCCTGCTGGCAGCCCAGGTGTCCGCCCTGGATACAGTGGGGAAAGACCTCTTTATAACCGGCCATACCGTGGGCGGTGGGTCGTTTTCACAGGCGGTAAAACGGCACCTTTCCTCGGGGCGCCGCGTGTATATGACCACTTCGGCCGCCTATACCATGCGCAACAACCTGGACGATGTGACCGACTTGGGCGTGGAGATCAGTGAGGAGCCGCCGCCGGGATTCGATGGCGCCATGCTCGATGCCGACGAACTCGACCTCGCTCCTCTGCGGAAGCTGCTGGAGTCAGTGGGGGAAGACCTGGACGGGCTCTCAGCGGTGGCGGTGGCGGTGCAGGACCACGGGTCATACAACGTGGGTGAGAGTAACCGCAAGACCCGCCTCTCTCATATGCGCCGCAGGCTGGAGAGCAATCCCGATCCCCTGGCCCTCTCCTATGTAGCGGGTGAGGTCCCGGAGACCTTCCCCCGCATGGTGTCTGCGGCAAGCCGCCTGCGGGAGCAGCTGCCTTGCGAGCATATCCTGGTGATGGATACCGCTCCAGCCGCGGCGGCGGGTTGCCTGGCGGACCCCAGGGTGGCGGAGAAGGCCGGTGGCAACCTGCTGCTCATAAACGCGGGTAACGGCCACACCCTGGCCTGCCTCATGCGCGGCGGATAGGTGGTGGCCATACTGGAGCACCACACCAAGCGCCTCGAGCCTGCCCCGTTCGCCTCCTACCTCGCGGCTTTCTGCAGCGGCGAAGCACGGGACGACGACGATTACATGGCCTCGGGGCACGGCCTATTCTACGTCGGGGACCCGCCCGGCATAACGGAGTTTGACATGATCGCCGTCACCGGCCCCAACCGTGAACTACTGGAGGGCAGCGGGCTGGACGTATACTATCCCTCGCCGGGTGGAGATATGATGATGACCGGGCCCATGGGCCTCGTCCGCGCCGTGCAACGACGCCTTTAATGGGGCCAGGTCTTGTTTTTTGTTACCCTCGGGGGTATTCGCAGCAAATCAGCAGAGCGGTTGTCCGGGCTTGTCATGCCGGAAGTTGCGGGATTGCTTCTGGCGTTTGTTTTCCCCGGCACGCAACCCGCTGACCCCCCAGGCAGTGCAACATACGAGTGCGCGCTTATGACGCTTCGGGCGCGTAAAGGTCGCCACGTCGGCGAAGACGCCTCCTCGCGATGACAGGAAAAACGGCATGCAACCCGCTGACCCCCCAGGCAGTGCAACATACGAGTGCGCGCTTATGACGCTT
>CAYHAT010000117.1:8491-9199 GCA_964354675.1 uncultured Actinomycetota bacterium
GCGAAGACGCCTCCTCGCGATGACAGGAAAAACGGCATGCAACCCGCTGACCCCCATAGCATAGGCGGTGGCGATGATGCTTATTTTCCGGAGCGCCGCTTTTTCAGCAGCCATAAGCCCAGCAGTCCCAGCAAGGCGGGTTGGCCGTACTTGATGAAGGGGATCAGTCCCGTTGAGAAATGGGGGTGTTCGACGAAGCCCTGCACCACCCCTGCCTTGTCCAACATGATCGCCGAGGTTGCCAGCATCCCCGAGACCACCGCACCCTCCATGCCCGCCGAGTGGCCCGCCATGGTGTAGTCTCCGCAGAGGTAGAGGTTGTCCAGGGGGGTCCTCTGGGTGGGCCGGTAGCGGTCCATGTGGGGGCGCTGGGCGAAGAT
Source organism: uncultured Actinomycetota bacterium (assembly GCA_964354675.1). GTDB lineage: Bacteria > Actinomycetota > Geothermincolia > Geothermincolales > RBG-13-55-18 > SURF-21. The sequence continues at coordinate 8,872 of CAYHAT010000117.1, forward strand.
CCCCTGCCTCTCCCGCACCAGGCGCGACTTTGCCACCTCCGCGTCCCGGGCCCCCGGGAGGATCTTGCGTATATCCGCGATGACCATCTCCAGGATGCGCTCGTCGCTCAGGGGGATGAGGTGCGCGCAGGGCGTGATCACCAACTCCAGCACGGAACCTTCCTGCGGGAAAGCCTCCGGCACCACCTGGGTGAGGTCCGCAAACCAGTTGAAGACGGTGCCTATGCCCGTCGCGATGTTGGAGAGCTCCAGGACCCTGCGGTCGAACCATACCATGGCCGACAGGGAGGGCGCGTCCTCGAAGCGCCACAGGTTGCGGAAGTACTGG
>CAYHAT010000118.1:0-9173 GCA_964354675.1 uncultured Actinomycetota bacterium
GCGCGGGAAGACCACCATGGTCTCGCCGCCCGCCACCTGGATGTTGAGATAGCCCATGACCCCCATGGCGTGGAACCAGGGTACGACGATGAGACTGATCTCTTTGGCCGTGCGGATGGGCCAGTTCTCCTCGCTGTCTCCCTCCATGCGGACGGTGCCGATCTTGCCGTCATCGTAGGTCACATCCCCGCCCGTGAACCAATAGGCGAACATGCAGGTCATTGCGACGGCGTTGAAGTGGGTGATCATCACCCCCTTGGGGTTGCCGGTGGTGCCGCCGGTGTAGGCGATGTGGGCCAGGTCCTCCCTGACGTCGAACTCCAGCTGCGGCGGCTCCGGGGGGTAGTCGGTCACCAGGGAGGTGAAATCGATGGTGCCCTCGGGGGTGGGCTGCCTCTGCAGCATCTTGGCCGGGGCGGCCAGGGGGGGATAGTTGTCCGCCAGGCTGGCGATGATGACGTTCTTCACCGGCGTCTTGGGCAGGGCCTGCTGGGGCATGGCGAAGAGCATGTCCAGCCCGATGTAGGTCTCCACCTCGGCGTCGACGCACTCGAAGACGAGTTCCCTCTCCGCCAGCAGCGGGCTGATGGGAACGAACACCGCCCCGGCTTTCAGCAACCCGTAATATGCGATGGCGAACTGGGTGCAGTTGGGCAGCTGGACGCCCACCTTGTCCCCCTTCTTCACCCCCATGCCAGCCAGGGCGGCGGCGAAGCGGTCCGAGAGGTTGTCGAGTTCGGCGTAGGTGATCTCGCTCCCCCCGAAGATGATGGCGTTGCGCCATGGCCACTGCAGGGCCGCCGAGCGCAGCAGCTGAAAGACGGGGACCTCCGGATAGCTCAGGTTCCTGGCAGCCCCCTGCGGCCAGCACTTATAGTTCTTCTCCATGTCCTGACCCCCTGTAATCACCGATCTGAAAGACACCTTACAAGCGAGTATGAAGCAGACAGGTCCGGTCTATAAAATTCCTTAGTGAGGATACCCATTACGCGTAAAAATCAAACTCGCGCAATGGCGGGTGTAGGGGTCGTGTCTTCGATCTTCGGTTGTATGCATCCTCCCTGCATCCTTGCTCCCTTTTTCGGTGTAACCGAAGATCGAAGACACGACCCCTATCGATATCACTGTGCTTGTTTAGACCGCGCAGGCATAGGTAAAAATACATGTGTACAACGTTTTGCAGTTTACCCGGGAGGCAGCGATATGGATTGGGAAACCGAGCTCAAGCAGGCCGTCAGCGAGGGAGACGAGATCAAGGCTGACGAGATAACCGCCAAGGCTTTGGAGGAAGGGGTCGAGCCCAAGGACCTCCTGGAGAAGGGGGCCGTGGCCGGCATCTACGAGGCCGGCAGGCTATGGCGGGAGGGCGAGTACTTCCTCCCCGACATCATCCTGGCCACCGAGGCCTACAAGGAGGTCCTGCAAAGGATCGAGCCGCTGCTCAAGAGCGGCGACGTCTCCTACAAAGGTAGGGTGGTCATGGGTTCGGTAGAGGGCGATGCACACGACATCGGCAAGAACATCGTGGTGGCCCTGCTGCGCAGCGCCTCCTACGAGGTGATAGACCTCGGAGTCGACGTACCCTTGCAGGATTTCGTGGACAAAGCCAGGGAGTTGAAGGCGGACGTGTTGGGCATGGGCGCTTACATGACCACTACCATGCGGGGGATGGAAGAGGTCATCCGCCTGCTCGCCGAGGCGGGCCTGCGCGACAAGGTGAAGGTCATCCTGGGCGGTGCAGCCGTCACCAGAAGGTACGCGGAGCAGGCCGGCGCCGACGGCTACGGCGATAACGCCGCGGAGGCCGTTGAACTGGTGGACCGGCTGCTGGGGGTGGGTTAGATGATGTCCATGCAGATGCTGAAGCTGCAGATGAAGGTGATGATGAAGCTCAACAAAGCGATGCTTTACTCGTACGGGCTGCACATCGGTCGAATGGATGGCTTCGAGCGCCTCATCGCGGGCATCTACGGCACCCCGGATCGCGTACCGGTCATCGCGCAGCCTTACACCTATGCCATGGGCATGCACGGACTTTCGGCAAAGACGTTTTTCAGCGAACCTCGCCCTTTTGTGCACGCTTCCTGGAACATGGCCAGCTATTTCGGGATCGACTTCTGGTCACCGGTGTTCGACTTCTACAATATCGAGCTGGATGCCCTGGGGCAGAAGCTCATCTGGCGCGACCGCAGCGAGCCCGACGTGGACACCTCCGACCCCCTCATCAAGAGCGAGGAAGACTTCAAACGCCTGCGGCCGCCGGTGCCGGGGCGGGACGGGCGCATGCCCTATGTGCTCGAATCCTACCAGCGCTATATGGAGCTCATGGGAGTCCCGCCCATGGCCTACACCTGCTCGCCCTTCACCATGGCCGTGCTCACCCGCGGCTACGTCAACTTCATCCGCGACATGCGCCGCAACCCGGCCTTCGCCCACCGCCTCATGGAGTTTTTGAGCATGGAGGTGACGGTCCCCTGGATAGACAGGATAGTGGAGACGACCAACGCTTCCATCGTCACCATGTCCGACGCCTGGGCCTCCCAGCCCAACGTCACCACCGAGATGGTGCGGGAGTTCTGCCTCCCCTATATCGAGAAGATCATCCGCGCCACCAACTCCCCCTTGCGCACGGTGCTGGACACCGCGAGCTGGGGCGAGCGGTCGGTTAAGGACCCCCGCGAGGTGCTGGACATCAAGATGGCTATGATGGTGCCCGGAAACGCCTTCAAGGCGCTGCGCCCCTTCTTCCTGCTGGTGTGGAACGATGATTACGAGGAGATAGGCATCCCCCGCGTGAGGAGCTACGCCGAGGAGAAGGAAGTGTGCCTCCTCCTCAACCTGCGCCCCGACCTCATCGAGGAGGGACCGCCCGAGGCCATCGTCGAGAGCGTACGCAAGCTCATAAAGGAGGGAGCCGGCAAGGGCATGTTCGTTTTGCTCATCAACCTGGTGCCCATCGGTACCCCGGTGGAGCACGTGCATGCCGCGGTGGCGGCGGCCAAACAGTTCGGCGTCTATCCCATCGACCTCGACCTCGACCGCCAGGCCTTCCGCATGCCGGAGTTCACGCCCTTCGAGGAGTGGATGAAGAAAGAAGGGCTCCCGGTCTAGGAGGGCACACCTTCGATCTTTCGACTGGCATTCGACAGTCTGCATCGCGTAAGCGACAGCGCCGTCTTCGGAGCGACGGTGTTTTATGCCGAGTGCAGCCGAGGTGCCCGGCGCCTGGACATTTCCGAATGTGTAGGCCTGGCACGTGTACGTCAGATGAATAGACGAAAGAACCGAAGATCGAAGACACGACCCCTATTAAATCCGCCGGACGTAGACGCGGTACATGCTCTCGCCCCCGGACTTGAAGCACTCCGCGCAACCCTCGACGGCGTCTGTGTCCAGCTCCTCCAGGAGGCATTCGAACTGGAGTTCGCGGTACTCGTCGAGGACCCGCTTGAGGTGGTCACCGCCGGATACCACCGCCTCCCTCCAGCCGCCTTCGGCCACCTCCCCGGGCTCACGGATAAGCCGGCAATGCGGCGGGAAATTGACCTTCTCTCGTGCTTCGTCTTCCGGCATCTATCCTCCCATCCCAGCTACTGCGCCAGGGTCGAAGATCGAAGACACGACCCCTAGCGTTTGACCATGCTGTTGGCCCCGTTGGGACAGAACTTGACGCACAGGCCGCAGCCCTGGCAATCCAACACTTCGGCTTTGCCCCCGTTCAGCCTTCTCTCCTCGAAGGCGCAGACCTCGACACAGGTCGCGCACCCCTCGCACTTGTCCAGGTCCACGATAGAGCGGCAGACGGAGGGGATGAAATGAAATCCGGCTTCCTTGTAGTACCTGTAGCCGTGGATAGGTATGCAGGAGCACCCGCAGCAGTTGCAGATGACGAAGTAGTTTGTGCTGCCTCGGTAATACATGTGCCTGTCCAGCATGGGGACCAGCGCCTGTTCGTAGGACTCCCCTACTATCTTTATCGTTTCCTCCTTGGTTATGGGGCGATAATCTTCAGGGAAGACGTCCAGCCAGATGGGCGCACCGGTCAAGACATAGATATCGGTCTCCAGCGGGTGGTCGCAGGCATGGGTGGCCAGGCGGCAGCGGCAGGGTCCCACCGCTATCTCGCTATCATCGGGAAGACCGTGGATGAATTCCTCCATCTCCCCCAGGGTCATGACCTGGCACGCGACCATACGCTCGCCCACGAACTTTCCCGCAGCATAATAGGAGAGCTTCTTCGCCCATAGCTTGTTTAAGAAAGGAAATGTGGAAGGAAGGTTGAGGATCCAGAAAAGGAGGGCCAGGAACCGGACCTCGATCCGCGCATAGCACTTCAACATGAACAATCGGAACCCGCTCTCCTCGGCGATGAGCACGTCGCCCCAGTGATAGGGCGTTGATCGCAGGAGCATCCCCAGCGCCACAGGCAGGAACAGCAGGAGCCCGCCGTATCCTTCCTTGCGCCTTCTGCCTTGAGTAGCCATCTCTACCTCCAGGAAATCGATATTCTCCTTCTCCCCTCCCGATGCCCATATTCTAGCACCTCGAGGTGCGAGGAACCTTGTCGATGATGTCTCTTCACTGCCGCAAACAAGCAAGAAAAGGGGGGGTTAAGCATCTTAAGCCTGCTGCGCTTCGCCTTGAGGCCCAGAGAACAAGAGATGACGGGGCCGATCGCTCGCTATCGCTTCCAGGCTTCGGATACAATGATGCGGAGGTGATGCTATGAAAGGCCTGGACAGCCTGGCGCGTAAGTTCCTCTATTACCCGGACCGTCTTCCTCTCGACATGCCACCGCCCCGCTGGGCGGGTAACGCGGAGGAGGTGTGGATGGATTGCGAGGACGGGGTGCGCATCCACGGGTTGTGGTGGTCCGAGCCCGAGGGCGCCCCGGTCATCCTCTTTTTGCACGGCAACGCCCAGGAGGTCTACAGCTGGTCCCTGGTGCAGCAGGAGCTGGCCCCCGCCGGCTGCCGGCTGCTGCTCATCGACTATCACGGGTACGGCAAGAGCGGTGGCGAGCCCCACGAGGCCGGCCTCTACCTGGACGGGAAGGCTTCCATGCGGTGGCTGCACGAGCGGGGCGTCGAGGACCCGGATATCGTCGTCTTCGGTAAATCCCTGGGAGGGGGCTTGGCCTGCGAGATCGCACAGGGGCGGGAACTGAAGGCGCTGGTGCTCGAATCGACCTTCACCTCCCTCAAGAGGGTGGCGCGCAAGCTCTTCCCCTTCCTGCCCCCCGGTGTACCGCTGGGGGAGGTTTACGACTCTATTTCCAAACTCCCCTCTGCCCGCTGCCCGGTGCTGGTCATCCACGGCGAGATGGACGAACTCATACCGGTTGGCGAAGGGCTTGACCTCTACGCCGCCGCTCCCGAGCCCAAGGAGCTGTACCTGGTGCCTGGTGCCGGGCACAACGACGTCTCCATGGTGGCCGGCCAGGCTTACGCCCGCCGTATAGCGGGCTTCCTTGAGGCCTAGACCGGGGGTTGCCCCATATATGGACCCCATATATGCTAACCTTTCTTCATGTGGTGGAACGCGCTCCTGGCCGCATTCGGCCTGACCTTCGTGGCGGAGCTGGGTGACAAGACCCAGCTGGTCATCCTCACCCTCTCCGCCAAGTACGGGTTCAAGCCCGTTTTCCTGGGGGCCGCGTCCGCCTTCGCTCTCCTCAACGCCCTGGCGGTGTCGGTAGGCGTTCTCCTCTACGAGTTCGTGCCAGACAATGTCATCAAGTACACCGTCTCGGGCGTCTTCATCCTCTTCGGCCTCTTCATGTTGCTGCCAGAGAGGAAGAAAGAGGAGTGTGATGATGAGGATGAAGAGGATACGCGGAAAGCGCATGGACCGCTGCTCACCGCTTTCCTGCTGGTATGCCTGATGGAGTTGGGGGACAAGACCCAGCTCTCCCTGCTTGCCCTCACCGCGAAGTACTCTCAGCCGGTGTTCGTCTTTATAGGGGGCACACTGGCCTTGTGGGCGACCTCCCTCATCGGCGCCCTGGTGGGTACGGGACTGGGGAGGTTTATTCCCCAGGTGTGGATGCGCCGCATCTCCGGCGTCATCTTCATCGCCTTCGGGATCATCAACCTATTCTGGTGATGGGATCAGGTCTTCCCTCCCCTATGGCTCTATGAGTTTGTAGTTACCGTCGAGCCAGTCCTGGATGCCCGATGTATACCATTTCGAAGTGGGTTTCTCCGACGGGCCTCCGGCCAGGCAGGAGTAATACTTGCCTGAGGACATATCGCTTATGAACCTGATGGCGGGCGAGAAGGTGCCGACCCTTCCTCCCGGGGCATTGAATATAGCTCCCTGCGACACCGTGCCCCGGCAACCTATGATCTCGATGGGACCGTAATTGAAATCGGGCATCATGTCCCCATAAACGAGGTTCTTCATCGTCACCTTGCGGGTGCTGCCGAAGGGCGCCGCCTCCATCTCCAGACCCCTGGCTACGGCCTCGCCGAACACCACGTCCCGGGGCTTTCCCCCGAACCATAGCGATTCCTCCCTGTGCAGGACGTGGTCGAACTGGCCGTAGTACATGTAATAGAGCTCCGAGTTGCCCAGGATGTATGCGATCACATCCCTGCCCACGCCGTAGTCCCCGAAGACCGTCTTCACCAGCTCGAAATAGACGTTCTCGAAGACGCTGGCGGCCACGGAATCGGAGGCATAGACCAGGTCCCAGTCGCGCAGCAGCTTGCCGTTCCCGCTAGCGGGGAGCAAGGGCAGGATGAGGGGCATGATCCACTCCGCGTGCTTGCTGTACACGTTGTACTGCATCTCCATCAGGCTCTCGATGGAGTGGTCATCCCTCTCCGCCAGCAGCTCGGCTATGCGCGTCGCCCGGTCGTCGCTCATGGGCATGCTCTGGATGTGCACGTCGGTGAGGTAGTTCAGGTCCTGGTTGGAGGTGCCGAAGTAACCTCGCTCCGGGTTGAGCAGGCGGGGGTTTTTCTCAGGCCCGTAAAAACCCTTCCAATCGCATGCTTCGTCCCATCCCGGCAGAGGCAGGATGCCCCTCCATCCCTCCGGTTTGATGGGGCAGCGGCCGCTCATCTGGTAGCCTATGTTGCCGGAGCTGTCGGCGAGACCCCAGTTGAAGCTCAAGGCGTCCGCACGCGAGAGGTGCTGCATGGACTCCTCCACCGTGCGGCTGCGGCAATGGCGGCTGAACTCCGCGAAGGCCTGGGCGCCGGTATCCCTTATGGCGATGGCCAGGCAGAGGTAATAGCCGTCCTCGGAGGCGTCTCCCTCCAACACGCCGTGCTCGTTCTCGTAATAGCGCACCGTGACCGGGTCTGAGTCCTTGACCTTGATGACCTCGTCCCGGATCTCGAAGGGGACCCAATCGTCACCCCTGCGGTACTTGCCGTCCCTTACCTCCTCCAGGAAGTAATCCATCACGTCCATGCAGCTGTAGGTGGCGCTCCAGGAGAGGTAGTTGGTCCTGCCCAGGGCCGGCAGGGGTATCCCGGGCACGTACACACCCATGCAATAGAGATCGCCCACGTAAAGGAGCACCTCCTGCCAGAGGGCGGGCAGCCTGGCGGAATCGAGCTCCGGGCTGCCGCAGAGTATGGCCTTTCCGGTGGCGGTCCGAGAGCCAGCTATCATCCAGTGGCTGCTGGTTTTCTCCCTGGGGATCGCGGCCCACTTGACCGTCTCCGGGACGTAGGGATCGGGGATCTTCACCTGGCGCAGCTTTTCCAGGTAGTCCTCATCCGGTTCCTCGGTCATGTAGGTGAAGATCTCCTTGAGCATGGCCGCGCTCACGCCCTTCTGCACCATCTGCACGATGACCTTCTTGATCCATCCCTGGGTCTCGTCCATGTCCACCATGGACATGATCTTGGTGATGGCGATGCAGTCCGCCGGGCCCCAGGGCTCGGGCACGTAGCCGATGAGGCCGAACTCCGCGGGCGGGTTTTCCTGGAACTGGTCGTTCACCCCGCGGCAGAAGGCTTCCCCCTCCTCACTGATGCCCTCCTCCAGCAGCAAGGCCTGCTTACGCGAGAAACCCCAGATGTCGTACTTGCGCATGGTGATATCCATGGCGGTGAGGTTCTCGTTGGGCGGCAGGTACTCTGAGAGCTGTCCCCTGGCAAGCAGGCGCGTGAGCTCCATCTGCATACCGCGGTCATGGGCTTGCACCAGGCCCAGCCCATACAGGGCGTCCTGGAAATCGCCTGCCACGATCACCGGGGTCCCATATTCGTCCCGCTTGATGGAGATCTCCCCATTAACGGCTTGCATGCGCAGTTCCTGGTCCTCTAGTTCGAGCACGGCCATCCACCTCCCATCCTTTTCCCGCCCCCGGGTGGGGGGCCGATCTTACCTGTCGCAGTGAGGGAACAATAGCGCGGGACGATCCCGAGGGCATCAGCGGGTGCGGTCGGGAGATCTATCCAACGCCACAATCGATATCACGATTATATTTGAAAAAGCGGGGCCGTGTAATGAGATGTGCGCTAGTGGGCTGCCTCCAGATCCTCGGGGGTATTGATATTGAAGAAGGAGCGGGATCCAGGGTCGCAGGCGGCGACCTCGTCCTCATCCAGGTAACGCACGTCGAGCTCCTTGATGAGCTCGTGGATCTTGAGGCGTCCCTCCTCGAGCCGGGCGCGGATCCTGTCGCGTATATCCCGCCTGTAAACGGCGAACAGGGGCTCGATATACTCGCCGTGACGCGGCACCACGGCGTCCCTTCCCGGGGCCTCGGAGAGCATGCAGCGTATCAGCTCCGGAGCGGGATAGGGCATATCGCAGGCCATGACGAAGACGTAGGGTGCCGGGGAATGCTGCAGCGCCGTGTAGATGCCCACCAGGGGTCCCTTGCCCGGGATGAGGTCGGTAACCACCTTAACGCGCGGGTTCTCGGCGGCAGCCAGGGGGGAGTCGCCGCCATGGACGACCAGCAGTATGAGGGGGAATATGTCTCTCAGGGATGAGAGTATGCGGTCCAGCACTGAGCATCCGTCGAGCTCCAGCAGGGTCTTGTCCATACCGAGGCGTTTTCCCTTGCCACCCGCAAGGACCGCTGCGACGAAATCCTCCTCCCTTAGAGGATGAGCGTCACCAGCCATCACGGCGTTATCCTCCGGGAGTGGGTGTAGACGTTGAACCTCTTGCCATCGGAGAATCCCACCACGGTGAGACCGGCC
>CAYHAT010000119.1:0-9172 GCA_964354675.1 uncultured Actinomycetota bacterium
CGGCTTCGCTCCCGTAGAGCGTTTCGGGGCAGCCCCCGAGGAGCATCATCCCTCCCGGGTATGTAAGGATGCGGCTACGGTCATCGTCTACGGCAAGACCGTCCCGCGGGCGGTCCTTACCTCGCCCGCTTACGGTCTGCACCTGCTGCACCGTTCTTATCACACCGTTTATCCCTTCCTGGACGAGGCGGGATTCGAGCTGGCCAACCTCATCGAGAGCCGGGGCTTCCCGGCGGTGCAGGTACCCTCGTACGCGCCCCTTCTCTTCCACGGCGTAGAGCCCTGGGGGGTGCTCTCGCTTAAGCACGCCTCAGTGCTGGCGGGATTGGGCGCCTTTGGCCGCAGTGACCAGGTATACCACCCCGATTTCGGCTCCATGCTGCGTTTCGGTGCGGTGGTCACAGCGGCCGCCCTGCCCGGCAGCGTCGTGATCGACGAAGACCCGTGCCCGCCACGCTGCAACGCATGCCGCGAGGCTTGCCCGCCCGGGGCTTTCCCGGAGGGCTCCTTCCAGAAGATGGCATGCCTCGGCCACACCATCAAGCACGGCATCTACCGCCTGGCCTTGCGGGATGAGGAGGGGTTCAAGGACATCGAGATGATCATCAATACGGCCGGCTACAATTACTGGCTCGCCTGCGACGAGTGCGTCAAGGTCTGCCCCCTCAACAAGAAGAAGAAAAGGTCTGGCCAGGGGTAAGGCATTTAGCCCCAGAGGTAGCGGACGCCGAATCCTCCGCGGGGGTAGGACCAGTCGATGGCGTCAAGCGGGCACACGAAACGGCAGGTGCCGCACTCCAGGCAGCCCTCGTAGTTGAAGGCCAGCAGCCCCAGGCTGTCATCCCACTCGTAGTTGCCCGCCGGGCAGGCCGGGACGCAGGGCTTTGCGGGACATTGCGGGCAAAGCTCCTTCTTCACCGCGATATGGGCTTCCTTGTCGATCTCGAACTTGACCGTGGCCAGCTTACTCTCGATGGCTGCTTTATCCTTTTTCATCGCATCGCCTTTCTGATCTTCCGCTTGCGCATGGTCGAACCGAGGGGGGACGCGCACTCGATGGCGGCACTGACAGGCCGGCGCAGCGCCCGCGGTACGCTGTTCTCGGCGATGCGTCTGTAGAATTCCTCTATATATGGGTACGGTTCGGGTTCCAGGTAGGTGACCTCGTCCTCGAAGATATTCCCCATGATCTCCAGGAAATGCTTCAGGTAACCAGGCAGGTTCGCCTTGCCGTGGTCGACGAGGTAATCGCTGGCTTTGCGCGCGTTGTAGAGCATGCGCGCCAGCCCGGTCTTCTCCAGCCAGGACACGTAGCCGCCGAGGGCATCCGCGCTGTAGTCTTTCATCCGTATCGCGTTCTTGATGGTCTCGGCGGCCATCATCCCCGAGAGCATCCCCGGGGGCACCCCGATGTAGGCATAATCGGTGAAGCCGCCGGCCTCCCCGCAGAGCAGTACGCCGTGGGAATAGAGCTTGCCAAAGTTCATCCTGCCGCCGTTGGAGATCATATGGGCCTGGTATTCCCGCGTTACTCCGCCGGCTACCAGGGAGGCGACGAAGGGATGCTCTTTCAAACGCTGCAGCCTGTCTGAGAGGTCGATGCCGTTTTCCCTGAGCTTGTCCATCCATCCGAATATGGCCAGGGAGATGGTGTCCTTGTTGGTATAAAGGGTGGACGCTCCCATGATATCCCCGACGGCGTAACCTATCATCTCGTAACTGATGCCCTCGCCCTCGGCGAGCTGGAACCTCTCCTCGATGGTTCCCGGAGGGATGTCCAGCACCTCCTTCACTCCCAGCATGTAGGTGCGGATATCGTCGACCACGAGCCCGGCTTTCCTTCCCACCACGGTATGGAGGCCGTCGGCCCCCACCACCACGTCGGCGCGGAGCTCCTCGTCGCCGATCTTCACGCCGGCCACTTTCCCGCCTTCCACGATCAGGTCGGTCACCAGGACTCCCGTCAAGAGTTCGGCCCCCGCCTCCTGCGCCTTTCCGGCGAACCAGGCGTCGAATTTACTGCGGTAGGCGGTATAGGCAAGCCCTTTCTCGGTGTGCTCCTGCAGGCGCCAGCGGAGCTGAAGGATATCTTTCTCTCCCAGGTAGACGATGGAGTGATCGGAGACCAGCCTTTCCAGGGGGGCTTCATCCCTGAACCCGGGGATCAACCGGTCCAGCACCGGCGTTAAGAGGACAAACGAGGCGACGTTCTTCTCGCCCACCCTCTGGCCGCGTTCGAGCAGGACGGTCTCGATGCCCTTTCTCGCCAGGCTGAGAGCGCAGGCCGATCCGGCGGGGCCGGCTCCTACCACCACGCATTGCACCTTCTCCATATTTTAAATCCCCCTTCTGCGGCGGTCTCTCGTTCAGTCTCTTGCCGAGAGGTACTCGTAGTATTCGGCCATGGCGTGCATGGCGCGGCAGGCCGATTCCACGCTGGGGAAGATCAACGGCTGGACTCTGTCCGTCCGGCCGTCGTCGGGCGGTTCGATACGAATACTGGTGGCGACATACAGGGGTACCTGCAGCTCATGCACGAGTTCGTCGATACCGACGGAGAAGTCCATGAAGAGCTGGTCCATCATCTTCCCGACCTCGGACATGTTCACACCCCGGTCATTGTCCGACAAGTCCTTATACTCCAGCCTGCGGGGCGGCCCGATCCAGAGGAACATCACCGCGTCCACCTCGCCGCTCTTCATGAGTGTCTCGATCACCGGCTTGATGATCATGAAGTCCAGCCCCGCCACCAGGTCGACGGGGTTCCCCGGCACCCACCAGTCGGGCAGCATCTTCTCCAGCTCCGAGAGGGTGCGGGGGGAGAGGTCCACGACCTCCAGGCCCATCTCGGTGCAGAAGTCGGCGGCGATGACCCCCAGCCCTCCTCCCCCGGTTATGATCCCCACGCGCCTGCCGCGTGGCAGGGGGCGGCCCACGAAGGAGGCCGCAGTGAGACCGGCCTCCTCGATGGAGTAGGTGACGATGGCCCCGGCCTGCCTGCAGGCGGCCTCGAAGAGGCGCCCGCTCACCGCCATGGCCCCGGTATGGGACCTGGCCGCCGATACGCCCGCACGGGTGCGACCGCCCTTGAGGACCACCACCGGCTTGACGCGGGTGGCGGAGCGCATCCGTTCCAGGAAGCTGCGCCCATCGTTCACACCCTCGATATAGGAGACTATGACTTCGGTATCGGGATCATCCGCCAGGTAGGATAGATAATCCCCGGTCTTGACGTCCGCTTCGTTGCCGCTGGACACGGCCTTGGAGATACCGAGGCCGGCGTTGACGGCATGCCCTATGAGCATGTTGAGGATGTTCCCACTCTGGGCGACGTACCCGATCCTGCCCCGCAGGGGATGAAAGAGGATGGGCATCCATGGGAAGAGCTTGTTCCTGGGGCAGCAGATCCCCTGGCAGTTGGGTCCGATGAGCACCATGCCGCCCTCGCGTCCCTTCCTCACCAGCACGGCCTCGAGCTCAGCGCCTTCCCCCCCCAACTCTTTGAAACCGGCGGTGATCACCACTCCGGCCTTTACCCCTTTGGCGATGCAATCATCGAGGGCGCCGAGCACATGCCGGGAGGGAACGGTGAAGATAACCAGGTCCACCTCCGCGGGGATGTCGCGCACCGTGGGGTAGGCCCGCAGGCCCAGAACCGTTTCGCGATTGGGATTTACCGGGTAGATCTCACCCTCGTAGCCCCCGACTATGAGGTTGTTCAGGATCAGGAATCCCCATTTGCGCAAGGTTTCGGTGGCGCCAACGAAGGCAATAGAGCGGGGATTAAAGGCGTAATCGAGATTGTTCAGCCTGGTGTCCATGTGCGTTGCTCACTCCTTATGCGCTATGTCCTTGCTGCGTTGCCCGTCCCGTCTGCTCTCGATGTGACGACTGTTGCTGTATGTGGCTGAGCTCTTGTGCCTTCCCTCTCGGTCCGCCGTGCTGGCGGGTCCACACTCGCCAAGACTATATTAAACCCGGCATGCGGCTGCTTAACAAGATGCACGGCCGTGCGAACAAGGACAAAGGCAAGAAACCTCAGGTACCGGCTGCGCCGGGCCGTATTCCCTCCCAGCGCTCTCCCACCGGGCAGGCCTTCATGCATTCTATGCAGAAGTCCACGTCGGTGATGTAGAGCTGGCCGGTCTCGATGAGCACATCCCGCCGCTTTAAGTGCCTGCGCAGCATGGCGAGAAAGGGCGGCCATTCGGAGAGGCGGCGCGGCATCATGCGCTCGAATCCCATTGACCAGAAGTCGAAACAGGGATCCACATCATAGCCGCCGCCGGCCAGGGCTTTAACCGGGCATGCGTCCTCGCAGCGGGTGCAGCCTTGCACACAGAGGTCCCATTCCAGGAAGGGGTCCGCTTCCAGCGGCGCCTCGGTGATGATGCCGCCCAGGCGTTGATGGGGCCCGAACTCCGGTGTGAGCAGCAGGTTGGAGCGTCCGATCTGGCCCATACCCGCGCTTACCGCCGCGTGCTTTAAAGATATATGCCCAACGGTGCGGGTATGCGGCAGCCTTTTGCCCGTCAGGGGATCGAGTTTATGTATCTCTACCGGCTTGTCGGCGGAGACGGGCAGGGCGAGATGACCTTCTTTTTCCAGGAACCTCCCGATCTTTTCGGCGGCCTGGTCGAGGAGGCGCGAGGCCTGCATCTTATTGCGGGTCCACATCCTGATGTCCGGTGCGTAGACCGCGCCGAGGCTGTGGGGCATGGCCATGACGATGACACTGCGGGCCGTAGGCATGAGGTCGGTCGCGGGCCGCGGGGGAGAGGCAAGGATGAGCGTCACGGCATCGGCGATTCCGACCAGCTCTATACCCTCAGAACGGATCATCTCCCTTATAGCAGAGGCGTCGATCTCCAAACCTTCTCCTTTCATTGCGGGCCAACAGCCTATCGTACTCAGATCAGCGGTCGATCTCCTGTATCGGATTCCATACTGAAGCATCGCGATTGTCCATTGTTGACTTTATGGTAACACATCTTTATAGTAATGACATGTCAGTACCAAAAGGTGTTGGCGGGCGGGTAGGCTCAGGATGCGGTATATAGCGCTGGGGGATTACCCGTTGATCTATCCGTTCAGCCGTTGCGTGGCAGTTAGAAAAAGGAGGCAGGCATGGAAGTATCTGAGAACGTGAGCGTGAAGGAGTACTTCGAGGAGGTAGTGCCCGAGATGGTCAAGGAGCAGCTATCCGGGACGGCCATCACCGGTATGGAAGGCACGGTCTTCGCGGTGGAGTTCGACATCAAGGGCGACCAGGACTACGTCTATGGCATCACGGTTAAGGACGCCAAGGACCTGGAAGTAACCGAAGGTCCCCTCGCGAGTCCGATGATAAAGGTGGAGATCGCCGAGGATATCTGGCGCAAGGCGGTTACCGGCAAGATGGAAGGCGCCATGGACATGTTCACCGACATGAGCCAGTCGGCGAGCCGCAAGAGGTACGACGCCCTCAATTCCACGAGCGGCACCATGAAGGTCGAGTTGACCATGGCGGACGGGTCTACGGCAGTCCTGAAGATAGTGTTCAACGCCGCGGCCTCCCCAGAGGTGACTTTTAAGGTGGGGCTCGAGGACTGGGCGCTGATGCAGAAGGGAGAGCTTCCCGGGCCTACAGCCTTCATGTCCGGCAAGCTGAAGATCGAAGGCGACATGCCTTTCGCCATGTCGCTGGGCAACCTGATGACGTAATCCCTTCCGGTGCGGAGACCGCCAGGTGCTCCCACGGAGAAAAGAGACACCGAACAGAGAGGCGGGACCGTATGGTCGCGCCTCTCGTCTCGTCAGAGCATAGGGCCAGGAGCTTACGATAGACTTGAAACACCCTGCTGCGATCCTTACGGACCCCGGCGACGGAGCGGGTGACGCACCCCGTCCTTCTACCGCCGGCGCACCTCCTCAGCCATGTCCCTCAGATAAGTCTGGATGAAGAGGTGGAAGCTGGGGTGTAGCGAACAGGATGAAATGGGGCATTCGTCGCAAGCCCGCATGCATTTGATCTCCATCTTGCGCCTACCCTCGGTACCTCGGCCGTTCCTCTTTCTCCTGATATGATTTTCCACCTCAACCCGTATATTCCTTCCCCAAAATAAGGAAATTATGAGCGTTAGCGCGTTGCTGTAGAACTCCGCGACTTTTCGTTACAATAGCCATAGGGCGGAGCGGGAAAGGCGGAGACATTGCAGGGTTATGTCATAGGCCATGATGCAGGTACCGGCGGATGCAAGGGGGTGCTGGCGAGCACCGGCGGCGAGCTCATCGCATCCAGCTTCGAGCCCTATCCCATCTATCATCCCCAGGACAGATGGGCCGAGCAGGACCCGTATGACTGGTGGCGTGCCGTAACGGCCGGGACCCGGAGACTCATGCAGGAGAGCGGTGTGGATCCCGGTGAGGTCATCGGGCTGGGGTTCGCGGGCCAGATGCTGGGAGTAGTCCCGGTTGACAGCAGCGGTATTCCCCTGCGGCGGGCCATCATCTGGTTGGACAGCCGCGCCGACGAGCAGGCGGCCCGCTTCATCCGCCGCTTCGGCGGCAGGAAGATGGTCATCCGCGTGGCCGGAGCGGCTCCCTCCGGGAAGGACGTGGTCTGTAAGCTGGCCTGGTTGAAAGAGAACGAGCCGGAGGTCTACCGGTCCACATGCGCTTTCCTCGACACCACGGGGTACCTGGTCTATCGCGCGACGGGAGAGATGGTCATCGACCACACCGGGGCGGGCGGCACCGGTATCATCAACGGCCGTACGCGGCGGTGGTCCCTCCCGCTCGCCAGGGTCCTCGGGCTGTCCCTGGAGAAGATGCCGCCCATCAGGTCGAGCATCGACGTCGTAGGCCCCCTCAATGACGTCGCTGCGCGGGAGATGGGCCTGCAGGTGGGTACGCCGGTCATCGCGGGCATGGCCGATATCCCCGCCGCAGCAACCGGTTCCGGGGCGCTCGAGGACGGGGACGCACACATCAACATAGGCACCTCCAGCTGGCTCTGCCTTTCCGTGTCCCGTCCCCGCAACCTGGGAAAGAATGGTATCGCCGGCGTGGTCTCCGCCGACCCGGAGATGTTCCTCATGATCGGGGAGTCGGAGACGGCGGGGGCCTGCCTGGAGTGGTTCGCCAGGCATTTCGCCCGCCCCGAGGAACTGCAGAGGGCGGGCGGTGAGCGCGAGGTGTTCAAGGTGCTGGACCAGGTGGTGGAAAGGGTGGAACCGGGCGCAGGCAGGCTGCTCTTCACCCCCTGGATGTTCGGTGAGAGGTCTCCGGTGGCCGACACCAGTATCCGCGCTTCCTTCATCAACCTCAGCCTGGAACACGGGCGCGACCACCTGTTGCGAGCCGTCTACGAGGGGGTGGCCTATAACCTGCGCTGGCTGCTGGACGTGGCGGCGGGAGCAGGTTGGAGTTGCGAACCCCTGCGTGCCATCGGGGGTGGTGCCAAGAGCGACGTGTGGATGCAGATCATCTCTGACGTGACCCGCCGCCGTGTGGAGGCGGTGATGAACCCGCAGGAGGCGGGGGCGATGGGTTGCGCCCTGGCCGCGGCGTTGGCCGCGGGAGCGTACGGGTCCTTTAGGGAGATAAAGCAAGTGGTGAGGATAAGGAAGTCCTTCTATCCCCGCGAGGACTGCTGCCAGGTCTACGATGAGCTCTACGCCGTGTTCCGCCGCATCTACCCGAGGCTTTCCGGGGTGTGTGGAAGGCTCAACGCGCCCGGTTTCTGCAAACCCTGAACGCCCATTGCTGTAGGCGGAAGCCATATCATGCATCCGCCGATGTCCACGATGTACAATACAGCTTGGGATAAGGCAGGAGATAAGCCATGCAGGAAGTGCCCAAGGGACCGAGGAAGATCATCGCGTGCGCCACGGTGGCGGAGGAGCTGCGCCTCATGGGGGTAGCGGAAGATGAGCTCCTGGAGTTGGAGTTCGGTCTCCACGTCTATCCCGACAAGCTGCGCGATACCCTGCAGGAGCAGATAGACGCTGTTCCAGGGGACGGGGATATCATCCTGGGCTACGGCTTGTGCTCCAATGCCGCCGTTGGGCTCACTTCGCAGTCCCACCGCCTTATCATTCCCTGGGTTGACGACTGCATCGCCCTCTTCCTGGGTTCCAGGAAGGAGCATTTGAGGAGGCTGCAGGAGGAACCGGGCACATATTTCCTGACCAAGGGGTGGATAAAGGCCGCTGAGCTCCCCATCAACGACTATATGCGCATGGTGGAGAAGTATGGGCCGGAGAAGGCCCTGCGTGTGACCAAGGTGATGATGGCGAACTATAAACGTGTGGTGCTCATCAACACCGGCAACTACAAGCTGGACGAATTCCGCGCGGCAGCCCGGTCCATGGCCGATGCCCTGGAGTTGAACTACGAGGAGATCCCGGGCTCCAACCGTATGCTGCGTACGATGCTCGACGGCGATTGGAACTCGGAGTATGTCGTCGTCGAGCCGGGCGAAGAAACCACCTTGTCAATGTTTCTGCAAGGTTGAACGGGGTCGTGTCTTCGATCTTCGGTTCATCTATCCTGCGATCTCCTGCATTATTCCGCCAGAGCCAATCGAAGATCGAAGACACGACCCCATTACCGTCTAGTGCGTTGGTGTAAATGGAACAGACTGGGAGTCAGGCCCCCACATCGGGAAATGTGGAGGCGCTTACCCCAGGGTCTTAAAGAACGGACCTGCCACTATTATTGTTTCGTCTAGTGCGTTGGTGTAAATGGAATAGACTGGGAGTCAGGCCCCCACATCGGGAAATGTGGAGGCGCTTACCCCAGGGTCTTAAAGAACGGACCTGCCACTATTATTGTTTCGTCTAGTGCGTTGGTGTAACATAATTAGCGCGCTGGAGGATAAACGAGCCCGCTTAGCTCAGCAGGTAGAGCACATCCTCGGTAAGGATGGGGTCAGCAGTTCGAGTCTGCTAGCGGGCTCCATTTCTTCCGCCATCGAGGCGGTGTAGCTCAGTTGGTTAGAGCGCACGGTTCATACCCGTGAGGTCAGAGGTTCAAATCCTCTCACCGCTACCAGAACACGGACCAGGCGCAAGCCGCAAACATAAAGATGTTCGACAAGGCGGAGCCCCCGAGGAGGGCTTCGAATCATTATCGAGGAGGGTTAAAATGGCCAAGAAGAAATTCGAGAGGACCAAGCCCCATGTGAACG
>CAYHAT010000120.1:0-9135 GCA_964354675.1 uncultured Actinomycetota bacterium
CGGCTACTTCAATTTCTCTCTTTTGTCCAGGCCACTGCTCAAAAATACAGGGAGAGTACTATATTGCGTTTACTTACATGTTTTCGTTGTAAATGCGAGCGTGCTCCACCGGCGAAATCTCATGAGAGGCCTTTAAAGACCGATTTACCGCTACGTTAGTCCTTAACAAACGTACCGCTATATCGAGGGCCCATATGGCAGCGCGTACGATTTTTCGAGCGTTTGCCACAAGAACTTGTGCAAGGGTAAAGTGGGCATGAAAACGGGCAAAAGATAAGGAGAGGTTGAACGGAACACGTCCCTGCCATTTTACGTTCGCTAACCCGAACTCGATGTTTTTATTGTAGCTACAACAACGATGTTATCGATTTGTAAAATCTCCTTAGCTTCTGAGTACCCTGCGATCCACCGGTAGTGATTATCAATGTCTAAAAACTCCTTAGCTTCTGAGTACCCTACGTTCCACCGGTAGCTTTTAAAAACTTGTGGTGCGTGACCCGTTACATTCTGATAAGCCAATCCTCCGAGGGAATCACCGTACTGTATGCTTGCAAGACTGTATGTCGTCTTGTTCATAGCGTTAACGTAATTTGTCGCGTCTTGTGACGTTGGAAACATCATAATTGTCTGAACACGGTTCGATGTGCTGTTTGTGGTTTTATTGAACGCTGTGTATCCCACGTGTACGGACGTGTTGTTCATCCATGTGAGTTCCCAGGCCGTGACGCTCCGGCTGCTATTCGCGTATGTCACGTTTTTATACACCGCAAGGTACTTTTCAAAAAAAGCATCGTGCGTTGTCGCTGCACTTGAGGTAGCGTTTGAAGTAGCACTTGACGTTTGGTTGGTATTGTTTGTAGTAGTGCAACCTGCAAAAGTGCAAACGACTAGAACAAGCACAATAACGGCTGCTAATTTTTTTATCATGATTCTCGCCCATCTTCAGTCATAAAAAAACGTAATACGTAAAACTCAATTCTTACAGCTTATATCTTGCATTCTTGTGTAGATTCATCTAAATGGCGCTTTCGTTGGTATCCTTCCTCACACTAAATCCTTAAGCGCATCCAAAAATGGCCTCTCGCATATGGTCGATTATATGTTCTTGGCATTACGTGACTTGTTGTTGCCATCATAGCCAAACCGTTTACCGGCATCGTCAGGATATAGCATTCCCCTTTCAATCTGCGCAGGAATTATCTCGTTAAGCTCCGATTCAAACCCACCCGCTCATGCCAGTATGTTGGCAGCGTTTACCTTCGCTTAATGTGCTTCACGGCAAGCGAAATGCTTGTCCCGACGACCAACGCAGCAAGCACAAAGGCCCCCTCAAAGCCGGGGATCCCTGCGGCGCTTGAGCTCGATACCGCGCTCGCAGTGTCTATGGGGCCTATTTTAGACGTGATGGCGTTCGCGGGCAGCGCCACCATGTACATGTCGACTCCTTCCGTGCCGGAGCGTCCCCAGTTTGAGGTAAACAGGACTTTTGTGAAGTCACGGTTGACGCTGCCGTGCGGCTCCGCCCAGTAGTCGTGCTCCTGCTCTTTGTCGACGAGGGTGTGATCGTGGGCCAACCGCACAACCCTTCCGTCCGGTGCGAGCTCGAGAGCGAACACTTGGTCGTCCATCCACGTAAACGACGTGGCATTGTCATCGGTGGTCGACACGAGAGCCCAGCCGGGCTTGCCGAAGGCGCGCCCGGAAATGTGGAGGCTTATCGCCGTGTGGCTGAAGTCGATGGGCGTAAGCTGCGTTACGTTACCGGTCGCAAGGTCAACCATCGAGATGTTGTCGGTCCCGGAATCCTGAAATACGACCACCTCGCGGCCTTGGGGGTCAAACGCGAAGTCGCCGTGGCCGACGTGTGTTCCCAGGCTTCGACCAGTTTTGAGCGATTGATCGTACACCATCGCCCCGCACGGGTGTGCGGCATCGGCGGTTTGGTTGCATTCGTTCATGAAGGCGGCCAAGAAGTAGTCCCCGCGCGGACTGATGCTCACCGAGTCGACGCCAGAAGGGAGCGTCTCCCTCGTCGCAATGACGCGGTCAGCCTGCTTATCATACACCAGAAGGGCGACGGTGTTCCAGTTCTCGTCTTCGGCCATCAAACCCCAGTAGCGACTATCGATTGAAGGGCTCCCCTCGTACCGCGTCCATACCGCTTGCAGCTTCTTGCCTGGAAAGTCCGCCATAAAATCGTGAACGACTTTTTGCTCCTTCGTCTGAACGTTGTAGCTCATCAGGCGCGTGGCGTCCGAGGAGTACAAGAGAGCGGGATCGGTCGCATCCCACCGCGGGTCGATCCCCTTGAAGCTTGCTTGGCCGAGTGGCTGGAGCGTGTTTGCGTCGTAGAGATACCAGGACCCCGACGTCCCGCGGACAAGGATTCGGCTCTCGTCTGCGTTGAAGGACTGCACCCGCGAGTATTCGTTCTTCAACCCCTTTGACGAGTCATTCGACGCGATATCCCTCTCGTGATCGGTCACGCGCACGACGCACGTCCCGAACACTTGATCGGTATATGGCGTGCGCACAGCCGGCTGTGCCATCGGCGGCACCTGTTTGACCGACTGGTCGGTGATCTTCGGCATCGGTGGATTTTGGCACGGACCCGCCGAAACAGGCGCCTGGCCCCCGAACACCGTGGCCAGCACGGTGCCCACGAGCACAAAAAAAACGATGGTTCTATGCATAATATACACCTCAGACTCTGCACGCAGAGCTGCATATAGTCGTACGTTTTTCTCCAGTGATGAACAACAGATATTTACTGCTCTTTTTTTGAATTTAGCTAGTTTGTGTCCGTCTTTACAAGTGCTATTTGACGCTCCCGCACCGTTTTTGCAGAAACTCGCAGCGGTGAGCGTGAGGAATGACACGCTACGGCGACCCTGTCCGCTGTCGTGTTCCCCGAGGTACGAACAGAAAAGTGAGAGGGGTTGCCACCCATCTGCACCAGCTATGGGACCGGCTCCGGCCACAAAAGCTGAATGTTGTCGATTGTCACTGTCGCCGTGTACGAGGACTGGAACGGACGCCCTGTCGTAAGTCCGCCAACCACACAGGGGATGCCTCCGACAATACCGAGCTCTGGGTCTTTATGGAACAAATCACTGACCTGCAGGTGTCTGCCATTCCAGGTATCGACCGTAAACGTAGCCGTTTTAGCGGTGATCGCCACGTTATGTCCTGGATATGATCTAACGTAATCGAGCGATGGCTGGAAAGGACGCATAAGTCCAACGCCGGCAAATGCTCTCGTACCCGTCGCTATGAGATTCTCGCGCGTCGTTATTTTCACAACGATTGGTATCTCCTGCACGTCTTCCCACGTTAGCTCGCCTGTATTGAGGCGCAGCTTAACGCCCACGGTGGCGTGGCCTTCGCCACTACGCTCGCTTACAATTGACGCGCCGTACGCAAAGGCAGTATTGCCCCGCGACCACTCAATGTGCGGCTGTCCCGACGGCCCTTGATAGTACAGAGTCTCGTGCAAGTTGCACTGCGTCCACTTGCCGTTCTGTGTTAAGGCAATGGTGTAGTACTTCGGGGGCGCCGCGTCGACGTGCTTCGCCGTCGTCACGGTAACAGTACTTAGCACGGTGAGTGCCATCAGTGCGATCAGCACAAGCGCCATAATCTGTTTTTTCATTTAATTACCTCCCTTTCGATTGGCGGTGTGATGATACCACTGCTCTTTTTTGCGAGACAAAGTGGTAAAACGCTCGACAAAGCGACATCGCCTTCGCCGAGCCACACACCCTGTGCGTCGTGTGCCGTCTGATTGAGGACGATCTTTGTCCTTTAGCGGCGACCGGTTCTGTAGTAGTCGCTCGTGTCCTCGGGCACGTATTCTTCTTCACGCGGATGTCGACGCGTCACCAGCAGCACCGCCACGATGATGGCGAGCAGGATGATTATGCCGAGGGCGAGAATCCACATCCAGCTTGAGACAGATCCGGCGGAAGCTGATACCTGTTCGAGCCCGAGCACTGCTGCGGTGTTATTGGAACTTGTTGAGGGACTTGGGGATGCGCTGCCGCCGCCTGAGCTGTCGCTTCCCGAGTTGCCGCTGCCCGAGCTGCCGCCGCCTGAGCTGTCGCTTCCCGAGTTGCCGCTGCCCGAGCTGCCGCCGCCTGAGCTGTCGCTTCCCGAGTTGCCGCCGCCTGAGCTGTCGCTGTTATCAGCGGCAGTTATAGTCACAGTAATCACATTTGTTGCGAACCTAGGGGCCCCCGCTGCAATCTGATAAACTCCCGCCTTTGGAAAAGGAATTCCAACACTCACGTGACCTTTCTGATCAGTAGACGAGCCGTAGCCTCGCGTGCTGCTTTGGTCAGCTACGCTAAAACTCGTATAATAGCCCGCTAGCGGGGTACAGTAACTACCTCCTCCCGGCACCTGCCCGGGCGGCACAGATGGCGTTTCGCCTGGTTTCAATCCGGAACACTCGTACGCTTGCACGTTATAGGTGAAGGTATCACCGGCCTTGCCCGTCGTCGGTCCGGAAAGCTCGCCTTTCCACCAGACGTCGGCAGACACTGGAATGGACACTAGGGTTGCTGCCGCAAGCGCAGTGACCGTCAAAACGCAGGTCACAGTAACGGTCATAAGTGCCAGTTTCTTAAACTTGTTCACGATTTCTCACACCTTCTTGGCTGCTTCTCTATTTTCCTTTATGAGGCGGGAGGGGCCCACACAAAAGCATTGGCCGAGTCATAAAGCGGGTCTCCGAAGCCTGAGTTAACATGCCATAATGAAAAAGAGTTAGAAACAAGTCGGCCGTCAAGAGAGAGTTTGTAAAATCCGCCAGAGTCGGTCGTAACCGTATAATGCTCAAGCGGCGGTGTATCACATGTATTGCACGGCTTCTCCGGCGCTGGGTACCATTTATAAAACTCCACCTCCGTTTGCGCTAACCCTTTGTTTGTGTCAGTGTCACGAAGTTGGCCAGAAATCGCATAAGAGCCACCGGACGGTATGAGTTGCGCGGTGAGCGATATATGATGTTCTCTGATATTGTAGCTAGATGTTGTGCTTTGCGCGGACCAATAGTCACCATCGCCCGAAAAAACTGCAAAATACTCATAGTTAGCTGGCAGATCCTTGATCTGCTGTGACTTGTAAGCACCGTTCGGATCAGTCTTTAGTGGAATGGATTTCGTTTGACCAGAATTTTGGTTGTACTCATAGAGGGTGATGTCTTTGTTCGAAAGCGGGTGCCCGTTCTCATCTTTGAGCGATCCCGAGACCGTATAAGGAGTTCCCCACGGAATGACCTGCGCAAACGGAGACTGCTTGTCAATGCTAAGTGTCGTAGAGGCTTTCTGTATTGCTACAGTAATGGTCGGGCTCTTTGAGGTGTCATAACTACCATCGCCGGCAAATCGCACGAAGTACTTCACTTGTCCGACGTAGGGCTCGCTGACTTGGAAGCTATACTTTCCCAAATTGCCGAAAAATGCATACTTTGGCGTCTGAGCGCTCTGCAGTTCTACAAAGCCCGAACCGCCGTCACGAAAGAGCGTAACAGTTTTTTGTCCGAGCCCTTTCCCGGCACTGTCGGCGAGCTTGCCACTGATTGTAAATACCGCTCCCACGTGTGCTGATGCCGGGCCGTTTATCGTCACCGCGGTCGGCGTTTTAAGCTCGACTTTTACAACGACTGACACCGGCCTGCTCACACAGGGACCGTATAGCTTATAACCGTCAAAGACAACGCGATAAACGTGGGTCCCTGCCGTTTGCAAAGTCACTGGGAAAGAGAAGTTCGGCGTTCCGCCCGTGGTCACTGTGCCTTGCACCGGCGTCCACGTGGCGCCAGTCTGTTCCTGCAACTCTACGGATGCGCCGGAGATGGGTGCGCCGGGCGGTCTCCCATAGGTGAGCGTTCCTGAGAGCGTTATTGTCTGTCCTACCCACGCACTAGAAGAAGACGCTGAAAGCGTGCATCGGGTCGCGATCGCCGCGCTCGCCGTCACCGTTGCCTCGGCTGTGACGCATACGAGCAGCGCCACCATTATAAGCGCTATAAATACGCAGCTTGTTTTTGTCATTTCTACACTCCTATGACCGGCACAAGGCATCAAACGGCGCTTCTGGAGCCTTATGTTGCTCGATGATTGAGATAACTGAAATTCTCGCTCGCGATGTGCTCGGCCGGCCACTCTCAGTTTTTATAAACGACAACATCTGCGAGTATTGACTACATAGCTTCTTGTGACACGTGTTTGTTAATAGCGGCTCCAACGGTGGCATATTCGTCTGATCTTCGCATGGTACAACGGCGCAACTATAACACTTACGAACTCGATGACCAGACAATATAAAGGGGGTGCGACTAGCTACGGGGTCTGGAGCGAAGCCTGCGTTACCGGTGGTTCACGTCTAAGGTGGCACGCGCGTCAGCTCGACGATTTAAGCTATATGATCGCCTCCCAAGAGCGTCTCAGCCAGCAAGGACTTTCCCGTCAGTCACGCCCGCCGCGTCGCCTCAGCACGACCACTGTGATAACGACGATGAGCAGCACGACGACAGCGAGGAGCCCGATGAGAGCTATGGTGTTGATACCAAACACGCTTCCGTTAGGAGGCTCTGTGAGGGCAGTGAGGGGATTGTTAGAATTGCTGGCCGCATTGGCATTATTGCCACCAGCTGCGTTACCACCACCGTTGTCGCCGCCTGAACTGCCGCCAGTTGAGGTGCTGGGATTGTTAGGGTTGGGCGTGGTGGGTGTGCCAACGACCAGAGGGGGTTGCTCGTCTGCAGGCTGTGCTATCCGCGGGGTGGGTGTGCCAACGACCAGAGGGGGTTGCTCGTCTGCAGGCTGTGCTATGCCTTGAAAGGTCAGGTGCTCGCTAGCATCCGGAGGCGCCGCGTCGACGCGCTTCGTCGTTACCATTGCCCCAGCTGTGACACATATGAGCAGCGCCACTAGTAAAAGAGCTGCAAACGTGTATCTTGTTTTCGTCATTTTTGCGCTCCTGTGATAGGCACACGGCATCAAACGGCGCCGCTGGAGTTTTGCATTGCACGCTGACTAAAACAACTGAAATGCTCGCCCCTTATGCGCCACGCCGGCCACGAGAGTTCTAACCGTCAGTGTCATATACCGACCACAAATAGTTTTGTGACACGCGTTTGTTAATAGGGAGAGGGGTGCGCAATTCGCTTTGGGATACAGTCAGTCGCGTGACGCAGACTCGACGCAATATTCCCACGGTCACCCGAAGTGTGCCTTCGAAACGTGCGAGTATATTCCCTTTTCAGGCGTCAAGGCCCTGCAAGAATGGCGATGCTGCTGCTTTTTCAATGTTTCGGCAAAAACTTTTTTGCGTTTGCCGACCCCTACATTAGTGAAATATGTCGGGCAGCGACGAGTTTGTTGAACTACTGACCGAATTCGATTTAAGCCGGAAGGAGGGCCGAGTCTTTTTCCAGCTGCTTAAGTATGGACCACAACCTGCTGTTGTGATTGCACAACAGATGAAGACGTATCGTGAGGACGTACATCGAACGTTGAGGCAGCTCTTAAAGAAGGGCCTAACACACCAATCACTGAGCAAGCCTGTCGTACACGCAGCAAAGCCCCTTAGCGACGCGCTTGATGCAGCCCTACGGCAGGAAGCTACAGAACTGCAGCGCAAAAAGGAGGTGAAGCGAGAGCTCATTAGGGCTGCGCCGCGCCTGAGTCCTTTCCCGTCAGATGAGTTTTGCAGCTATCAAGTCGTTCGTGGCTGCAAAGAATGTATCGCAGCGAGTCTAGAACAGGCTGAAGCAGCGAAACACGACATTTTAACGATAGGACATGCAGCGGCTCTCGCATACTCACACAAACAAGGTTATTTCAACACGTTTCTCGACGCAGTAGGCCGCGGGGTAGATATGCGCTTTGTCCTTGACATAACCCCTCACGCGCTCGATGCGGTCTGTGCTGCCGTCGAAGGCGGGATCGATGTGCGACATATCAAAGACTACCGCGGCATCATGTTCACCCTCGTAGATTACCGCGAGAGCTTTACCGTTGTCATGTTTGACGCTCACACGGGTCCTAAGGATACGGAGCACACTGCATTTTTGTGTAACAATCCTGAGTACGGTCGTAACCTAGCATACCAGTTTGAAAGCTTATGGGCCCAATCGATGGACGCCGTGCAACAGATACGTGAATTGACAAGTGGGGAGTCATCATTTTCGACGGTGCGGCAGTTTGACGAGTCTGCCCCATAAAACTCGTGTCTAGAAGCCGCAACTTAAGACCTGTTTCTGTATAGGCTGCTTACCTCCCCTCAGCAGCTCCGCATCGTTGATGAAAGCGCTCGTTCGCTCGACTTACATACCACTGAACGTGATCGTTTGGAACGCTACAAGCTCATCGGCTTTAATGTCCTTTTGCACAACCCGGGAAGCCGCTAAACGGCGAAATTTTACGAAAAGCCTTTCATAACCGATTTACCGCTACGTTAGTCCTTAACAAACGTACCGCTATATCGAGGGCCCATATGAAATGACTTTTCCATGTGAAACTCACGTTCGTGCAGCCCAGCGTTCGCTATGAGCTGTCGGATCTCTTGTGCCGGGGTACCATGCTCCTTGCGTACCGGATCTCGGATGAAGAGCCTGCCCCGCTTTTTCAGTTTTTGTGACAATATGCTCACGTTCTTCTGTCTTACGTCTACGTCGACGTGATGCAGCACAAAGTGCACGACAACGACGTCATAAGCATCATCGGGGATGTCCAGTGAGGCGATGTCTCCTAACTTGAAGTCAACGTTGGGGTATCCCTTCAGACGCTTTTTTACCACGTCCATCCACACCGTGGAGACGTCAACGCACGTTAGGTGGCCGCTCTCTAGGGAAAGGCGCTTAGCGATATATCGCGTGATCCTGCCTGAGCCTGATCCGTAGTCAAGTACCCACTCGCCCCCCGTCAGGCCAAAGCTTTCGACGTACCGTTGATAGGCTCGGGAGTTCACATAACCACCTAAAACGGTAGTGAACACTTTAAGAGCGCTCGGTTCTGTAAAACACATGTAAAACACTTACTTCTCTGCTCCCAAGGACAATATCCAAACCCACAGCCTGGCTGGACACGTTCTAGAACCGTTTGATCTACGATTTTGCCACAGTTGCCA
>CAYHAT010000121.1:0-9098 GCA_964354675.1 uncultured Actinomycetota bacterium
AAGGTAACTTACCATTATCACACTCCTACCCACACTTCTCGGAGAAGAACCATAAGTAATTATAAAGGTTGGTTCATCCTCAAGGCGCTGGGTTGCGCATTTTTCTAAATCCTGATTCACACCCGAACGTCTGCATGCTTGGGCCAAGGGGGATCTTGCGTAGAAAACCGTAGGGGATATCAAGGTTCGATCCAGGCGTAGCCTATATAAGAACCCCCTGCCCGGGGACTACGGGCTCATCGGAGCGGCAGCCCGGAAGAAGGTATGCAAAGGTGTGTCTTTGCCGGCACCTGAATGAAACCCCCCAAGCGGGCATAGCCCTGCTACATAATGACCAACTTGCCCGAGAACTATGGGGTCGGTCGGAGCGACAGCGCCGTCTTCGGCGCGACGGTGCCTGTGCCTGGACACGTTCAGAGCCACATCTGATTTCTCATCAACACTTGTGAACTTGTCCAGGCCTGGCACGGGTACGCTCGGACATGAATCGGCGGTTTGGGTACTGTTCAGCGTAACGATTCTAAGAAGGCCTCCAGGCGGGTGGAGATCTGGCCCTCCTGGTATTCCCGTTCGTCCACGCAGTCCCCGTCCAGGATGAGGGTGGGGATACCCTTGGCCTGGAGAGCCTGCTTCACCAGCAGGGCACCGCCGCAGCTCTGCCTGCATCCCCAGTGGTTGTAGTGGATGGCGCCGTCCGCCCTGTACTCCTCGGCCAGGGCGGCCAGGTGCGAGGCCCTCCTCTCCACCGGGCCCACCAGGAAGTGGCCGCCCAGCTTGGCGGCCAGGGAGGGAAAGGGATCATGCGGGTCCATGGGTTCCCAGCAGGAGTGCGTATACTCCTCGCATACCAGGCGCGCGCCGTGGCGATCGAGGGTATCGAAGATCCCCTGGGAGTACCATGGCTTCAAGTGCATCCACATAAGGCGGAGGGAACCGCTGCCCGCGCACCCCCTTGCCCGCAACTCCTTTGCCAGCAAGCGGTAGAAATCCGCCCCCGCCTGCGACCCCATGCAGCCTGAGAGGACGCTGATGCCGCCCATGGCGTCCTTGCCGTCCAGGGTGCAGTCGTCGCGCTTGCGCATATCCTCCACCTCGCGCAGGTGATGCAGGGCCTGGTTGGAGAGGTCCAGGGCTCTTGCCAATCCCCTCCCCATGTCCTTGTCGCTGAAGCCGGACAGCGCGGCCAGGCGGTGCGCCGTGTCCTCGAGCTGCACGGCCAGCAGCGCCTGCCCCTCCGCGCGTCCCGGGAGGGGGATATCGATGATGACCTGGGGGGCGCCGTAGAGGTCCGCGCAGTAGGCGAAGGACAGGGGGGCGGAGTCACAGGGATAGTTGACGGTGAGCAGCAGGCTGGGCTCGGGCATGAAGCCCTCCAAGGAGAGGCCGAGGACGCAGCGGTGGAACGAGCAGGCATCCTGCGAGAACCCGGCCTCGGCGGAGCGGTCGATGAAGCGAGGGGCCATACCCGCCGAGGCCACCACCATCGCGGCCATCTCCGGGTAGAAGGGGATGCAGCCCAGCCCGATGACCAGTTCGCTGGGGACCAGGAGATTGCACCAGACCACCGGTCCCCGCCCGAGGTAGGCATCCGAGGAGCTCTTGATGAAGAAAGAGAGGGATGCGCGGTCGGCCTTCCACTGCGGGCGGTTCAAGGGGGAGCGGGCCAGCCCATCCACCGTTTTCCAGAACACCCTGGAATGCAAGGTAGACGGCGAAAGCCGGTCTCTGAAGCGGTCCCGGACATCCTCTACCAGGCCCATGCCGTGCCTCCTCCAAACTCCCTTGACCGACTCACAACATCTCGAGGAAAGCCTCCACGCGGGTGAGCAGCTGACCCACGTGGCCGTCAGTGTAGTCGCTCTCCAGGCGCAGGAGGGGGATCCCCTCCCGGCCGAGCCTCTCCTGCACGCGCGGGAAATCGTACAGGTAGGCGTCGCAGAACTTGAGAGAGGCGTAGATCACCCCTCTCGCCCCCTCTGCCCTGACCGTCTCCACCAGCAGGTCGTAACGGCGCTCGTGATCGGCCATCCTGGCACAGGGGTGGCGATCGAGATACCTTCGCGCCAGGTATTTCAGCAGACCGTCCAGGTCGTCTCCCTGCGGGAGCGTGGACGACGAGAAGCCGCGGTCGCCGTTGCAGAGGTCGATCCACACCGTCCGCGCGCCGGCCTGCTCCAGGCTGGATACCAGGCCCGCGGGGTTGAGGAGGTTCCCGGTGAGCAGGACCGGGACACCCGGCGCCCCGCCATCACCATGCATCTCCGGGAGCGGTCCGTCGAGGGGCAGAGAATGGGACTCCATGGCCAGCCGCAGGCGTTCCCGCCCGTACACACCCGCGGCCGCGTCGAGATAGGCAAGACGGCGTTCCTCCCTCTTGCGTCCGGCCTCCCGCAGGGCATCGGCCGAGATCTTTGTGCCCCAGGCACCTTCCAGTTCCCGGATGAGTTCGCGGTATTCCCCCAACAACATGCGTTCGCCCCCGGCCCCCGGGTTGCGCGGGAGGTCCACGAGGTGGACGAAGTCATCCCGGAAGCGGTCTTTCCAGGCATCGTAGAGCCTGCGCATGCCGTCGCAGGAGTTGACGAAGACAGCGTGGTGGGGGCCGCCCCCTGTTATCTCCGCTGCCAGGCAGGCGCGCACGTAGGGGCAGATCGCTGGGTGGAGGAAGGTATCGGCAGACTCGAGGGACCCCGGGTCCCCGAAATGCCGTACGGGGACCAGCCCCGCCGCATCCAGTATCTCCAGCGGCGTATAGGTGCAGAACCAGGCTATGCTGTCATCCCGTATCAATGCCTCACCTCGCATCCATAACCGGGCGGCGCCCGCATCCATGATGGATATCAGGATCCTTGTTCGGCTGAACGATAGAATCAAAGCGTTTCGGGTATATTATATTAAAACGTTCGGAAGGACTAATCATCGGTACACTTCGATTAAAGGAGGAGCGTGAGTATGGACAAGTATGAATGCACCATCTGCGGCTACGTCTACGATCCGGACAAAGGCGATCCAGATGGGGGGATAGAGCCGGGAACGTCCTTCGAGGACCTGCCGGACGATTGGGTCTGCCCACAGTGCGGTGCGGACAAAGACATGTTCGAGAAGATCTAGGAGGAAAGTATGCTTCCGGTTAAGATCGCTGACGGCGTGCATTGGGTGGGAGCCCTCGACCCTCAACTCCGGGTCTTCGACATCATCATGAAGGCAGACCACGGCACCAGCTATAACGCGTACCTGATAACCGGAGGGGACAAAGTGGCGGTGGTGGACGCCGTAAAGGCGCCGTTCTACGAGGAGTACATCGAGAACATCCGCTCCCTGGTGGACCCGAAGGACATCTCCTACGTGGTGGTGAACCATACCGAGCCGGACCATTCCGGCTCCCTGGCCCGATTACTCAAGGATGCCCCTGCTGCGAAGGTGGTTTGCGACCGCCAATGCAAGAACTTCGTCAAGAACATCCTGAACAAGGACGTGGACCCCATGCTGGTGCAGGACAAAGACGTCCTGGACCTGGGTAAGGGTGTGGAGCTCAGTTTCGTCCATGCCCCCTTCCTGCATTGGCCGGACACCATGTTCACCTACTTGAAGAAAGAGGGGATCCTCTTCCCCTGCGATTTCCTCGGGGCGCATTACTGCGACGACCGCCTATTCGACGATCTCATCGACGAATACCACTATACTTTCGAATACTACTACTCGGTGATCTTCCGTCCCTTCAAGAAGTACGTGCTCGAGGCGATCGCGAAGATCGATGAACTGGACATCAAGGTCATCTGCCCCAGCCACGGCCCGGTCCTGCGTTCAGATCCCCGGAGCTGTATCGAGAAGTACCGGGAGTGGAGTTCGGTGCCCGTCCCGGGTGACAAGAAGACGCTGCTGGTCTTCTACGCCAGTGCCTATGGCAACACGGCCATGCTGGCCGAGAAGATCGCGAAGGGCGCCCGTGCCGAAGGGGCGAAAGCAACGGTGATGGATGCGGCCGCCACCGAGCTGGGAGTGATGATCGACCGCATCGAGGCGGCGGACGGTATCACGGTGGGCTCTGCCACCATCAACGCCGATGCGGTGGAGCCGGTATGGAACCTCCTCTCGCACCTGGCGACGCTGAACCTTAAGGGCAAGGTGGGTGCGTCGTTCGGCTCCTACGGCTGGAGCGGGGAGGCCCCCAAGCTCATCGCCGAGCGCCTGAAGGGGCTGAAGCTAAAGGTCGACGAGGAGCCCTTCCGGGTCAACCTGGTCCCCACTAAGCAGGACCTCAAGGAGGCCGAAGAGTACGGCCGGCGCATAGCGAAAGCGCTTTGACCCACATGTCGTAGAACGTATTCCGTATGTCGGGATAAGCGAGGGTGCGGGCTGCTGATCAGGAGCCGTGTACCGAGCAGGAAACTGAGCTTCCCTGCAGGGTATAGGTGCCACCGGACGGGCAGGTGGGTACGCTCTGCAGGAACCCGGGAACCAGTTTCTGGATAGAGCCGGGGTAACTGCCCTCCATGGCGAAATACGATTGGGCAGACATGGAGATCATTTTACGGTTTGCTGCGCAGGCGGCTGCTTCCGCCTGCCCTATCGGCCCCTCCTGGCTCACTTCACCGCCTTCGCTGGATGCGGCATCTCCGCCGCTCCCGCACCCCGCGATAAAAACGACCAGGAAGACCAGGAGTACCGAGAATATCAACCAGCGTCTCATGTTCGGCTCCTTCTATGCTTTCGAAAAACCCTCTGACTATGTCTCTTATCGGTAGCGGGGTTCCTCCCCTTAAAGAGCGCGAGTTCAAGAAGCTCAAGGTAGTGCAGCGTTCAGGAAAGATGCCCGAGGGTAGGTGCCTGCGGTCAGAGGTCGCCGGTGTCCATCTCCCGGATGGCCCGGATGACCATCTTCTTGGCGATGTGGTTTATGATGCTTGGCGGGTTTTCCAGGACAGCCGTGCGCCAGGTATCCAGGGGGCGCCCGGCCTCTTTGAAGGCCTCGTAAAGGGCATCCTGGAGTTGGGGCATGTTGGGTTCGATGTAGATCTCGTATATCTGTTTCTGGGAACCGGAGAACTCGTCCACGTCCTTGTCCAGGACATCACGGAATTCCTGCTTGATCCGCTTGCCGCGGTTCTTCACATAATAGTCGTTGAGCTCTTTCAGAAAATCCACCATGCCGCTCGGTTTCCTTTTCCTGCCACCTGAGCCTTTCGTTATATGATATAGGCTTCCGGTCTAAAATCAAACGACCGGCAACCGCTTATGATATCATGCAACCAGTAAATGATTCGGATGGTCGCGAAAGTACCTTTAGAGCAGGGAGCCTGACGTGGACGACCTCTACGTGCAACTCATGAAGCGCATGGACGATTTTCCGGCCGGGGCGCTCGAATCGGAGCATCTCCTGGGCATTCTCAGGCTCATCTTCGACGACGAGGAGGCAAGGCTCGCCCTGGACCTCCCGTCCGGCCTCGAGGAGCTGGGTTCCATCGCGGGGAGAACCGGCAGGGATGAAGAGGAGCTCTACGGGATATTGGAGGGGATGGCCGACAAAGGCCTGGTCTTCGCAAGGGAAAAACAGAGCAAGAGGTACTATAACCTCCTACCCCTGGTGCCCGGCATCTTCGAGCTGCAGTTCATGAAGGGGGAGACCACTCCCGACAAGAGGAAGATCGCCGAGCTCTTCGACAAGTATTATTACGAGGGATGGGGCGAGACCAGCTGGACGGCCAAGACCGCCTTTGCACGGGTGATGATGGTGGAGGAGGAGATCCCCCGCAGCGAGGAGGTTCTCCCTTACGAGAAGGTGAGCGAGTTCATCAAGGACTCCACTTACATGGCCCTGACCACTTGCTTCTGCCGCCACGAGACCGAACTCCTGGGCAAGTCCTGCGGGGCGCCCAAGGACGTATGCATGTGCTTCGGCCCCTTCGCCGAGTTCCTGGTGGAGAGGGGTTTCGCGAAGAAGGCCGGGCGGGAGGAGATGCTGGGAGCGCTGGACCGCGCGGAGAAGGCGGGCCTGGTGCACATCACCGACAACATCCAGGAGAAGATCAACTTCATCTGCAACTGCTGCGGCTGCTGCTGCGGCTTCCTGGGCACCATGACCAGGCTGAACATCGCGGGGGCGGTGGCCGCGTCACGCTACCTGGCCGAGGTGGACGAGGAGCTTTGCAACGGCTGTGAGACCTGCCTGGACATATGCCAGATGAAGGCGATCACCGTGGAAGACGACCTGGCAGCGATAAACGAGATAAAGTGCATCGGCTGCGGCCTCTGCGTCACCAGCTGTACCTCCGAGGCCATGGCGGTCCGGTCGCGCGAGGATTGGATGGAACCAGCGGCAAACATCGTCGAACTGGGTGTGAATTTTCTCAAGGAGCGCGGCAGGCTCTGAGCAACATTCCCGGTAAAAACATCAGGGCTGGCAAGAGTCAGCCCTTTATCTCTGCCATCTGCTGATCGCTAAAGCACCAGCCCATAGTTGCCGTTTCAACAAATGACCTATTGATCAACATCGTTGTCTGGAAAGGACTCGGGAATATCGGGGGTTTTATGGCCTATCGACATGCCAAGACCGTTGTGATCACCGGGGCCGCCTCGGGGCTGGGCAGGGCTTTCACCCTGGCCTGGGCAGCCAAGGGATTCGAGGTGGGCATCCTGGACATCGACATGGCAGGTGCCCGTGAGACCCTGGAGATGGTGGAGGAGATGGGAGGAAGGGGAGAGACTTTCAACTGCGACGTGAGAAACCTTGCTGAGGTAGGGGCGGCCGCGGACCATTTCTTCGACCGCTGGGGAGCGGTGGGAGTGTTAGTGAACAACGCCGGCATCGGCGGCGGCGGGGCGGTGGGTGAGATCACCATCGCGGACTGGGAGATGGTAGTGGGGATAGACCTGTGGGGCGTGGTATACGGCTGCCACGCTTTCATCCCCCGCATGAGAGAACAAGGCGGCGGACATATCGTGAACGTTTCCTCCCTGGCCGGGCTCATCTCGGCGCCGAGGTTCGCATCCTATAACGTGTCCAAGGCGGCGGTGGTCGCCCTTTCCCAGACCCTCAAGACGGAGCTGGCCTCGAGCGACATCGGCGTGACCGTGGTCTGCCCGCCGGTGGTGAAGACCAATATAGTGGACAACACCCTGGGCATGGTGGACGAGGTTACTTACGATATCGCGGGCGAGCTGGAGTTGATGCGGACAGCGATGAGCGCTTCCCGCATAACCCCGGGTGATATCGCCGCGATGACGGTCAAGGCGGTCGAAAGGAACCGCCTCTACGTCATCCCCGGCATCCCGCTCCGCCTGAGCTGGCTCAATGCCAGGCTCGCGCCATCTCTCTTCTATGGGCTCTCGGCTGTCCTGGCCAGGCGGGGATGGCACGAGCCGGTCTACAGGTTCTTTGCCAGAAGAGGTTGGATCTGACCAGGCCCTAGTGTCTTGTTACCCCGATTAATGATCGATTATTCCCGACGGTTTCAACCCGGCTTTTTTCCATTTATCAAGGCTTGTTTCTTCGCACGGCTCCACTGTTTTATTTCGTACTCTCGCTTGGCGGCCAGCCCCCTTGTTGCGTAACTCTCGGAGTAGACGAGCTCCACGGGCCGCCTCCCGGAGGTGTATTTTGAAGCCCTCCCGTTGTTGTGCGCTTTAATGCGCTTCTCTATATCGCGGGTAAGCCCCGTGTAATAAGTATCATCGGAGCAGCGCAGGATATAGAGATAAGAAGCCAACCCAACACCTCGGTGAAATGATCAGAGCCCTTCGGCTCACTTCGTTCGCTCAGGGCACCATTCAACCCACTCCTAATACCGAATGTAACATGTACGGGCCTGTCATGAGCAAGCCCGGGAAAGCCGTTCTTTCCCGGGCGAGTCGAATGGTGGAGCCGATGGGATTTGAACCCACGACTTCTGCCGTGCGAAGGCAGCGCTCTCCCACTGAGCTACGGCCCCATATTTGCAGGGCTATTCTATCAGACTGGTCGCGTCCCCTTCCATAAGAAACAGTGAACGCCGACCCGGCGTCTTATCATTGAAAGCCTTGCCGGAAGAGAGATATCCTTAGTTACAAGCGGCGGACAACAGGAAAGAGCAGGTCTTGAGAAGTCACATGAGCAGGAAAACCGCCTTCAGCGCCTCGGCGGCGCTTCTTATCGTCGGTGCCCTCGTACTGGCCTCCTGCGGTGGTTCGCCCGGGGATGGTAGGGGAGAGGGCGAGACCGGAACGGATGCGGGTTTCGATAACGATTTCTCATTCCTGGTCTGCGGCGACCCCCACGGCCGCACGGACCTGCTGGCGGAGATCATCGGCCAGGCCAGGGAGGGGGAGTTCCTGGTCGTCGTGGGAGACATCACCACCGGGAAAGGCCTGGACGAGATGAGGGGGATGAAGGAGTTCCTGGACGCGACGGGCATCGAGTATTTCGCCATTCCCGGGGACAACGATATGCCCGGGGGAGACCGCTCCATCTTCCAGGCCGTCTTCGGCCCCGACTACTACTCCGTTGACACCCAGGATTCACGCCTGGTCTTCGTCAACGATGCCGTGCAGGGTGTCGGATGCTCCGAGGAGGAGCTGGCCTGGTTGCGCGAGGACGTCTCGGGGTTGGAGAACGAGAAGCTGGTCATCGGCTTCGCCCACGTGCCGCCCGGCGCGCCCGTGGACATGGGCCGCAGCGGTTTCGTAGAGCGGGAGACGGAGAGCAGCCGCGAGATGAAGGACATCCTCTCCCAAGCCGGTGCCCCGGTGATCTATTGCGGCCACATCCATGCCTACATGCTCTACAGTTCCGGGCCTCCCCGCGTAGTGGTCACCGGGGGCGCCGGCGCCAACCCTCACCTGTCGGAGGATGCGGGCGGTTTCTATCATTTTCTCCGCGTGACCGTCAAGGGCGGCGAGGTGATCGAGGAGGTCATCCCCCTCTGATGGGGTCGTGTCTTCGATCTTCGGTTCCCTGTTGCCTGTAGAGCAGCGCCTTTCAACATAAAGAACCGAAGATCGAAGACACGACCCCATCAGAGGGGAAGACCCCGTTGGGGGGAACGGGGTCTCTAGATGGCAGCTAGTTTGCTTGCTTGCACCCATTGAGGGAAATTGCCGGTAAACTCATGGGGGATACCTAG
>CAYHAT010000122.1:0-316 GCA_964354675.1 uncultured Actinomycetota bacterium
ACCCAGTAGTCCCCGGTGAGGTTATGCGATATCGCATGTGGGAATACTCAATCTAGGCGTGTATCGCGTGACCTTTTCGGAATATAAGAAGGAGGATATTGATATGGGCGATTGCGATGTTGTGGTCATAGGGGCGGGACTCGGCGGACTCTCCGCGGCGGCCAACCTGGCGGTAGCGGGCAAAAAGGTGCTGCTGCTGGAGAAGCATAGCGTCCCGGGCGGGTACGCTTCCACCTTCCGCAGGGGGCGTTTCGAGTTCGATGTCTCACTGCATGAACTCTCCGGCCTGGGTCATGCCGACCGGCGGGGACCCTTG
>CAYHAT010000122.1:326-9046 GCA_964354675.1 uncultured Actinomycetota bacterium
TGGCGCACACTGGAGAAGTGCGGGGTGGCCCACAAGGTGGAGTTCCTGGACATCCCCGATTTCTACCGCAGCGTCTATCCCGACCTGGATATGGTCATGCCCGCCGAGCGGGAAGGATTCGAGGGAGTACTCTGCGAGCACTTCCCGAGCGAGGCGGTGGGGATAAAAAAGTTCTCTTCCCTCATGTTCGCCATCCTGGAGGAGGTTACCAACTTCTCCCAGGAAGCGATGATGAAGGACCCGGCGGCCTTCACCAACCTCATGACCTATGCCGGAAGCAACCTGGGAGAGGTGCTCAACACAGAGGTGAAGGACGAGAAGGCCCGGGCGATGATCGCCCAACTCTGGGGTTATTACGGCCTCCCCCCCTCGCGCCTTTCCTTCCTCCTCTTCGCTATCGCCACCGCCACCTACCTCAAGTACGGCCCGGTGCACATAAAGGGCAAGAGCCAGGCCCTTTCCCAGGCCTTCGTGGAGTCCATCCTGGAGAACGGCGGCGATGTGTGGCTGAACAACGGTGCTTCCCGCATCCTGGTGGAGGGGGACAAGGTCAGGGGAGTGGTGGCGGAAGACGGCAGCGAGATCGCCACGGATTACGTGGTCAGCAACGCCAACCCCATCTCCACCTGCGTCGACCTCGTGGGTCGTGAGCACGTCCCCTCCTGGTATCTGAAGCGCCTGGGGTGGGGGAAGGTCGGCATCTCTCTCTTCGACGTCTTCCTGGGGTTGGACTGCCCAGTCAGCGACCTCGGGTTGGAGAACCACGAGATCATGCTAGGCACGGACTACGATTTCGAGGGGCACTACGATGTGCCCAGGAACCAGGCGGTCTATGAGCCCAACGGCTGCGCCGTGGCGCCCTACAACGTGCTGGATCCCGAGTTCTCCCCTCCCGGCACCTGCGTGGTCACCCTGACCTCCCTGGGCTTCGCGGACCCCTGGCTCAAGCTCTCGCCCTCCGAGTACGTGGAGGCCAAGAACACCATGGCTTCCAGGTTCATCGACCTGGCCGCCCGGGTGGCGCCGGGCATCAGGGACCATGTCGAGGTAGTCGAGGTGGCCACCCCCTTGACCCATATGCGCTATACCGGAAACGTCGGTGGGGCGGTGTATGGTTACGAGAACTCGGTAGCCGAAGCGGCCGTACAGCGCCTCCCCCACCGGGGTCCCATCGCGGGGTTGTATTTCGCCGGCGCCTGGACGCGTAATGGCGGGGGATTCCAGCCGTGCATCGACGCCGGGCATGCCGCCGCCGCAGACATCATGGAGGACATGGAGAGGGGAGGCCTTGATGCCACCGTTCTGGAAGGCCTCAAGACCTTCTGCGAGAACCAGGCTCAGGCGGCCCCGGAGATAGATACAGAGACCCACGCGGTCGATAAGTCCATGGCCAGGCTGCACCCCCGTCGTATCTCCCTCAGGGTATCCGAGATCGTCGAGGAGACTGAGAGCGCCAGGACCCTGCGCCTGGTGCCGGCCGAGGGCGGGCTGCCGTGGTTCCGGGCCGGGCAGTACGTCAACATCTTCGTGGAGACGGGCGGCGTGAAGACCTCGCGGCCCTACAGCATCGCCTCTGCCCCGGGCAAGCCCTACTACGACATCACCGTCAGGCGCAAGGAAGGCGGATTCGTCTCCACTTACCTGCTGGACGAGGTGAAGGCCGGTGACGTGCTGGAGTCCACCGGACCATGCGGCAGCTTTTATCACGAGCCGCTCACCGACGGCTCCGACCTGGTGTTCCTGGCCGGCGGCAGCGGCATCACCCCTTTCATCTCCATCATGCGCGAAACGGTGGAGAAGAGCCTGCCATTGCGTATCCACCTGCTGTACGGGTCCCGCGAACCGGGAGACATCATCTATCGCAAGGAGCTGGCTCAATTGGGGGCGGAGAACGAGAACATCGACGTGGACTTCATCATCTCCGAGCCCACGGATGATTGGGGAGGCCTGTGCGGCTTCATCGATGCAGACATGATCTCCAACGCCCTCGGCGCGGTGGAGGGCAGGGCCTTCTATATCTGCGGGCCGGCAGAGATGTATCCGTTCTGCGAGGGTGCCCTTTCCCTGTTGGAGGTGCCCACCATCCGCGTCAAAAAGGAGGCTTACGGCCCCCCCGACGACGTGACCATGGAGGAGGGCTGGCCTGGCGTCGCCCCGCAGACCGAGTTCGAGGTGATCGAGGAGCGTTCGGGCACCACCTTCAAGGCCAAGGCTGGGGAGCCCCTGATGAATTCCATGGAGCGGGCGGGCCTGGTCGTAGAGGCGATATGCCGATCGGGCGAGTGCACCGTGTGTCGCACCCGCCTGGTGGCGGGCGAGGTCTTCGCCCCCGCCCGGGTGCTCAGGCGCTGGGCGGACGAGCATTTCGGGTATATCCACCCTTGCATGAGCTACCCCATCTCGAACCTGCGCATAAGGTTATAGAAAAGATCTTTCAGGAGATCGGGTCTCGGCTGCAGGGTTATACATATATACGGGCACACCGCAGATACCGGTCGGAAGCTCGATCTACGGTAACATGCCACACGGGGGGCGACACATGGAAACAGGATCTGCGAAGACGGCGGTGATCACCGGTTCGGCATACGGCCTGGGAAAGGCATGTGCGCTGGCCTTGGCGCGTCGGGGCTGGAAGATAGGCCTGGTGGACATCGAGGTGGAGGAGGCTGAGAACACCCTGCGAATGGTCCAGGAGGCCGGCGGCGCGGGGGAGGTGTACCGCTGCGACGTTAGGCGCTGCGAGGAAGTGAGGGCCATGGCGGACCATTTCTTCGCGGCCTGGAGCAGGGTAGACCTGCTGGTAAACAACGCCGGCGTCTACGGTGTCGGATATGTGGGTAAGATGCCGCTTGAGCATTGGGAGCGGATAATGGAGACTAACCTCTGGGGTACGATCTACGGGTGCCATTCTTTCATCCCCCGCATGAAGGAACAGGGCGGCGGTCATATCGTGAACATTGCTTCCGTGGCCGGGGTGGTATCAACTCCCGAAACCGCGCCTTACAACGTGTCCAAGGCCGGCGTGATCTCCCTCACCGAGACCCTCAGATCGGAACTGGCTCCCTTCGACATAGGCGTCACCGCGGTCTGTCCCATCTTCTTCGATAGCCACCTTTTTTCCACCATGACCAGCATGCAAGACGTCATCTTCACGGATATATCGCTGGCATCCGCTGAGAACACGCGCACGACCGCCGACGATATAGCGGCCAAGGTGGTAAAGGCCGTGGAGAAAAACCGGCTCTACGTATTTCCCCAGCTCTCCTCCAAGGCTTTCTGGCTGTACAAGAGGCTCACACCATCTATCTTTTTCGCCGCGACATCGTTCCTTTACAAACACAAGCTGATGGGACCGATCCTTGTGCGGCTGGCACGGCGGGGAATGCTGTGAGTTTGAGCGCAGGGGATGATAGAATATCATCTCGTCGGGAGGCGGGCGTAGAAACCCCGGCTATACTTGCGGGAAAGTGCCCGCATGCTACGCGGAGACTCGAAGCAAAGCGATATCTGCAGGTTGAGAAGTAGGGGGACCCGGGGATGATCCGGGTCGCGGAGCGAGGAGGTCGGCGCAAAGGTGATGAAGGGGAAGTCAGATACCGGTAATGGACCTAAGCGGAAGATGGAAGCCAGGTTGGGCGAGCAGGCGGCCATGGGCATTCTGGCGGTCGATGCCGGAAGGGATGAGATCGACCGGAGCGCGAAATCCAATTACGACAGGCTCGTCGGCGAAGCGAGGAACTGGGCCGAATACGGGGGAGATGACCCTCGGTTCGAGGAGGTCGTAGTCTATCTCCCCGAGGGGGCACATAACGTGATCCAGGCGGGTAAGCACACCGAGTTCGTGGATGCCGATGGCAACAAGCTTAGCACCTCGCCCGACCTGGTCGGCCAGGAGAAATGGATCATCCTCTTCCCGCAGCAGACCGAGGATATCAAACGCAGGGGGTTCTACGGGACCCTCCGGGTCCTGCCGGCTCTCCAGGACCAGATCGTGGCAGAGATATTCTCCCGCGATGGAGTATCCGGCGGTGGAAGGGAGAACGAAGGCGGATGCTCTTTCAACGGCTACGGCGGTGGCGACGAGGCTGCCATCTCGCTCTTGATGGAGGCGGCGAGTAAGGCCGGAGCCAAATACGATTACCGCTACGGCCAGAACATGTTCCTGGGAATAGACAATGCCGCTGACTCGGACACCATGTTCGATCCTGAAACCCGTGCTTATACATGGCAAGGGCGCAAGATGAGCGGCTCCGAATTGTTGGACAGGTATATCGAGCTCTTCTACCGGTGGAGATATCAACTCGCCTTCGAGGATCCCTTCGCGGCGCCCGAGAGTCAGTGGATGTTCTGGCAGGAGCTTACGGAAAAGCTTGGGGACAGGTTATTGATCATCGGCGACGACAGCCTGGTCACCAACCCCAGCATAGCTTATAAAGCCCTGCAGCAGGGTGTATGCAACGCCGGGTTGGTCAAGCTGAACCAAGTGGGCTCCTTCGCGCAGGCATGGATGTACATGGAGCTGTTCCACAGCGCCGGATTAAATACCGTCATCTCTCACCGTTCCACCCAGCCGGACACCCTCCCGGATCCGCTCGAGGTCACGGCCACCCTCGCCGCCTCCTACCGACCGCGGGGAAGGGTGGTCCTGGCCAAGCTAGGCGGGGCATTCCTGTCCAACCGCGCGGGTCTTTACTACTACATGCAGAAATCGGCCGAGGACTGGAGGAGCGGTATGGCCATCACGCCCGGAGTGGGCCCGGACGTGACCATCAGCTCCATCACCGCTTATCCCTCCACCCTGGGGGCGGGGAAGTACGGCCTCATGTCCTCCATGCGCCTGTCCAACGGCATAGAGATAGTCTCGCCCATCCCGGGAGGCCTGTCGCGCGGCGAGAACGAGACTATCCTCATGGGCCCGGAGGAGGGCATACCCAGCGTCAACGAAGTGGTGGAGAGGCTGGGCCTCATCGGCCTGCCGCTGGGCGCCATCGGCAACGTCTTCGAGATCGAGCGTATGATCATGGCCTTAGACATCGAGAGGGCACGGGACAATGGTGTGATCCCCGCGTACTCGGAGGCGGAATGGAACGCCTACGAGGAAGAGGCATCCTTCAAGCGCATGGTGGGAGGCGACGTCACCCTCACCCTGGGGCAGCTTCTCATCAAGGCGGTGGCCCTGCGGGACGGGTTACCGCCATGGCTGGTGTATCGTAATTTCGGGCTGGCCCTGAACAAGCAGATCAACCTGAGCTACGAAAACTACCCCGAGGCGCGCAAACTCTTCTACGAGCCTATCTTCACGGGTAAGGTGGGCGAGGGCGCCTTCAACCGGTAAGTATGCATAAAGCTCGGAATCAAGAAAGGCCACTCAGGCGAAGGGATCGACGGTCTTGACGCCCCCCAGGACCCGGGAGTGGACGAGATCCTCGGAAAGCAGGCTGTCGGCCAGGTCCTCGATGGCTGCGGCGACGATCGTACGACCCCAGAGAGATAAAATCGCTCTTGTCTGATCTGCCGGTCTTTCTAAAGCGGTAGCCCGTTTCCATATATCTTTGTTCAGGACTACTGAATGGTTTAAAATACTTTTGTCTATGGCTGGGCGGGCTACAAAACAAATCAGGTTATTCGGCATACATCGATAAGTCTCGGTTCCCGTGGTTCGGCTTTGCCTCACACCGCGGGCCAGGCGCGAAAGGGGAGAGGATATGGCTTCTAAGGGGATGAGCGAGAGGGGCAAGAAGCTGCTCACCGATTTCCCAGTGCTGAACGCGCTCTACGAACACGACCGCAAGGGGATCGAGGGTATCATCAAGCTCGTGGAGGGCGCCACGCAGTACAACCGCACGGTGGCGGCGCCCTGTGCCTTAGAGCTCGACGAGCGCATGGAGCGCGAGCCTGATTATTTCGATTGGGACCTGATGCGGGAGGCCTGCAAGTACCGCTTTTTCTCCCTGGCCATCCCCGAGGTGCTGGGCGGGTTGGCCAGCAAGTACATGGTCACCGGCATGGCCCTGGTGGTGGAGGAGCTCTGCTCGGCCTGCGGAGGGATAGGCCTGGCTATCGCGGCACATAGCCTGGGGGTCGCCCCCGTCATCGCCTCGGGGGCCATGGCCCACTGGGATTCCGTCCTCTACGAGATCGTGGAGGAGGAGAAAAAGGGCAACCCGGTGCTCATGGCCTATGCCATCACCGAGCCCTCGGCGGGTACGGACGTGGAAGAGCCGGAGTTCCTGGAAGTGGCGAAGATCGGCATGGAGGCCAAGAAGGTCAAGGGAGGGTACCGCCTCAACGGGCGTAAGTGCTTCATCTCCGGGGGCAGCGAGGCCAAGTACCTGACCGTAACCGCAGCCACCGACCGCTCCCGGCCCCTGGAGACCTGGACCACCTTCCTGGTGGAGAGGGATATGGAGGGTTATTCCACCCCGCGAGTGGAGCTCAAGATGGGCCAGCGTGCCTGCCACGCCGCCGAGCTACTCTTCGAAGACGTCTTCGTGCCCGACTCCCACGTGCTGGGATACGAGGGTGACGGCATCGCCAACGGCATCCTCCTCATCATGGCCGCCTCGCGGGGACCGGTGGGCTCTATCGCTACCGGCATCGCGCGCGGCGCCTTCGAGCACTTCCTGGCTTGGACCAGGGAGCGGCGCAACGGTAAGCGCCCCATCGACGAGGACCGTATACGCATGGCCCTGGCGGAGATGTGGGCGGCCATCCAGGAGAACCGTGGTCTCTATATCAGCCACACCCTGGGCGGGGATGCCCTCTTCCGCAACGCCTTCACCCACCCGCTCTTCCTCTCGGCGTTCCTCATCCCGCGGCAGGTGAGGGCATCCAGGCCCTACTCAGCTATCCTCAACTCCTATTACGGCAAGGGACTGGTCAACATGCTCTTCCGCTACTTCATCAAGGACGACGACGCGACGGATATGCTGGCCAAGGCATCCCTGGCCAAGTTCACCTGCGCGGACAACGCCATGGAGGTGACCTCGCGGGCGCTTGAGCTCATGGGGATGGACGATTCGGTCGAGAGGCGCTGGGTGGAGAAGGCTTAC
Organism: uncultured Actinomycetota bacterium; assembly: GCA_964354675.1. Taxonomy (GTDB): domain Bacteria; phylum Actinomycetota; class Geothermincolia; order Geothermincolales; family RBG-13-55-18; genus SURF-21. The sequence goes on from CAYHAT010000122.1 coordinate 7,379, forward strand.
CGCGACGCCAAGCTCACCCAGATATACGAGGGCACCAACCAGTTGAACCGGCTGGTGGTCTACAACACCGAGATCGCGAAGACCTTAAGGGTGGAGATACCCGGTCCGTTCAAGAAGGGGGTGAGGTAGATGATCAGGCTTCCGGATTTCCCAGAGGACCAGGAATACCGCATCCTGCGGGAGACCGCTTCCGCCTATGCCGCTAAGGAGCTCGCCCCCCAGGCGGAGCAGCTCGACCTCGATCCCAAGTCCTGGCGGGTGAAAGAGGCCATGTCCAAGGCGGGGGAGATAGGGATGCTGGCGGCCCTCATCCCTGAGAGGTTCGGGGGCGGAGGCCTGGACGCCTACGCTTTCTGTGTCGCCCTGGAGGAGATGGCGGTGGAGGAGGCGGGGGTGGCCGCCGCCGTGCTAGTGCACAACGCCGCCCTGCTGCCCGCCGCCTTAGGCGAGTTCGAAGGCCTCATCACCGGGGTGGGCCCCGACGCCTATCCCGCCTGTCTGGCCTTTCCAGGAGACATATCGGTCTCCGGGGGAAAGGTGGAGGGCCGGGTGCCCTTCGCCTTCAACGCGCAGGAATGTTCTCTCATCACCCTGCTTCCCTCCGGAGGGGGAGGGACGCAGGCGGCCACGGTGAGGGGTGACGCGGACGGCGTGGAGATAACGGCCGAACCGTACCAGATGGGTCTGCGGGCGACCCGCGCCGGATCCATCCGCTTTGAAGGCGTGGAGCCCTCCAACGTCATCTCCGGGGGGAACATGGTGGAGGAGGCGGAGAGGGTGCTCTTCCTGGGGCTAGCGGCCATCGCCACGGGCATCTCCCGCAATGCGCTGCAAAAGGCCTACGCCTACGCGTGCGAGAGATATCAGGCCGGCAAGATGATCATAGAGCACCAGCAGATGCGCATCTTCCTGGCGGAGATGCTGGCGGCGGTGGAGCAGGGGAGGGCCCTGGTGAAAAAGGCCTGCGAGGACGGAGGCCTGGCGCCGGCCATGGTGGCCTGGCTGCGGGCCACGGAACAGGCCTGTAAGTCAGCCATGGACGGGGTGCAGATCCACGGCGGCTACGGGTACATGCGGGATTACGGCATGGAGCGCCTGATGCGTGATGCCAAGTATTGCCAGATGTATCCGACCACCAGCCAGGAGGCCCTGCTGCGTCTCCTTGAGCTCTCCGAAACGGGTTAGTTATCATAGAAGATGCCCGTAGGGAGGGAGCATCGTAGAAGATAGAACACGGCAAAAAGGAGGCAGGGATGGAGGACGTATATATCATCGGCGTGGGCATGTTCCGCTTCGGCAAGTACCCAGAGAAGAGCATCAAGCAGATGACCGCGGAGGTCGTGGACAGCCTGCTCGCGGACTGTCCGGTGGAGAAGAAGGATATCGAGGCGGCCTGGTTCTCCAACTCCTTCTGGGGCATCGTGACCGGCCAGCACAGCATCCGCGGTCAGGTGGCGCTCGTCCCCCTGGGCATCGAGGGCATCCCCACCATGAACGTGGAGAACGCCTGCGCCGGGGCCACCAGCGCGGTGAACGGCGCCTACCTGGGCATAAGAGCGGAAGCCTACGACGTGGCGCTGGCCATCGGGGCGGAGAAGATGTTTAACCCCGATAACAAGCAGGCCATGTTCGAGATGTTCATGTCCAACGCCGACGTGGAGTTCATAA
>CAYHAT010000123.1:0-8977 GCA_964354675.1 uncultured Actinomycetota bacterium
GTCGGCGTGAAGGGGTTGCTGGTGGGCGCGCGGGTGGTCAAGGAGAACCAGGAGTTGATGGCGGTATCGGTGGAAGGCGTGGTCATCCGCATGTCCATAGACGATATCTCGCGTATGGGGCGCGCGACCCAGGGTGTGAGGATCATGAAGCTGGACGAGGCGGACAGCGTTGCATCCATCGCCCAACTGGCCTTCCAGGAAGGGCTCCCCGATACCGATGCCGATGCCGAACCCGAGCTTGAGCCCGAGCCCGTGGGCGAACCAGAGACCCGGGGGGAAGAAGGCTGAGGGGTTTCGAGGTCGTAGAACACACCTCCGATGTGGGCATCCGTGCCTACGGCAGCAGCATGGCGGAGGTTTTCGAGAACAGCGCGCTGGGCATGATGTCCCTCATGCTCGACCCCGAGACGATCCGGCCGGAGCGGCGCGTAAGGCTGGCTGCACAAGGCAGGGACCGCGGGTCCCTGCTGGTGTCCTGGCTCTCGGAGATCTTGTACCAGGTGGAGGCAGAGGGCTGGGCCTTCAAGTCTTTCGAGGTGTCCGAGCTCAGCGAAGTCGCGGTCGGGGCATGGGGAACGGGAGAGCCCCTGGACCTCGCCAGGCATGCGGCCGAGATGGAGATCAAGGCACCCACATACCACATGCTAGAATTAGAGGAGAGGGAGGGCCTCTGGACGGCCCAGGTCATCTTCGATGTATGAACGCGCAAGAGGCGCGCGATACCTATGAGCTTTCTCGATATCATCACTAAAGTTGACGACTTTACCTGGGAGATACCCACGCACGCGCAGGAGGGCATGCTCGTTCCCGGTGTAATATTCGCCAATCGCGCGCTCTTGGAGAAGGCCGACAGGGACAACGCCCTGCAGCAGGTCGCGAACGTGGCCTGCCTGCCGGGGATCATCAAGGCCTCCATGGCCATGCCCGACATCCATTGGGGTTATGGTTTTCCCATCGGGGGTGTGGCTGCGACCGACATGGAGGAAGGCGTGGTGTCACCCGGGGGAGTAGGCTACGACATATCCTGCGGCGTACGGCTGGTCAAGACCTCCCTCGTCCACGCGGAGGCCGGGGAGAAGCTGCGCGAGGCCATCGACCTTCTCAACGCGAGCGTGCCTAAGGGGCTGGGGACGAAAGGGAGGCTGCGCCTGGACCGCAAGGAGCTGGGGCGCATGATGTCCCGGGGCGCCGGTGAGCTGGTCGCCCGGGGTATCGGCTGGGAAGAGGACCTCGAGGCCATGGAGGAGGGGGGGCGCTACCCCGGGGCCGACCCCGGCAAGGTCAGCGACAGGGCCTTCGCGCGCGGGCGGGACCAGGTGGGCACCCTGGGTTCCGGAAACCATTTTCTGGAAATACAGGTCGTGGATGAAACCGGCCCCCTGGCGGAGAAGCTGGGCCTCTTCGAGGGCCAGGTGGTGGTGATGGTGCACTCCGGGTCGCGCGGCATGGGGCACCAGGTATGTACCGACTATATCGAGGTGATGGGGGCATCCCTCGGCCGTTACGGATACCGGCTCCCGGACCGGCAGCTGGTCTGCGCCCCGGTGCGGTCGCGCGAGGGGCAGGACTACCTGGCGGCCATGGCCTGCGCCGCCAACTTCGCCATGTGTAACCGCGAGGCCATCACCCACTGGGTCCGGGAATGCTTCGAGCAGGTGTTCGGGTCGGGCGCGAGGAAGCTGGGGATGGAGCTGCTATACGACGTCTCGCACAACCTGGCGAAGATCGAGGAGCACGAGGTGGGCGGGAAGGCGATGTCTGTGATGGTGCATCGCAAGGGGGCGACCCGCGCCTTCCCGGGCAGCCGCCCCGAGGTGGCGGAGAGATTCGCGGAGACCGGGCAGCCGGTGATCATCCCCGGCGACATGGGCAGCTACTCGTTCGTCCTGGTGGGCACGGAGGAGGCCTTGCGCAAGAGCTTCGGCTCCACCTGCCATGGCGCCGGCCGGGCCATGAGTCGCAAGGCGGCCAAGAAGCAGGTGCGTGGCGAGGAGCTGAGGGACAGGTTGGAGAGCAGGGGGATAATGGTACGTGCCGGCCACCTGGCAGGCCTTGCCGAGGAGGCCCCGGAGGCCTACAAGGATGTGCGGGAGGTAGTGGAGATCTGCGAGGGAGCAGGCCTCTCGCGCAAGGTGGCGCGCATGCGGCCCCTGGCGGTGATGAAAGGTTGACGGCATGAGAAGAGCGGCGGCGGTCCTGTTGTTCCTGATGGCGGCGGCCTCGATGTGGGCGGCCGGCTGCGGCGGAGGGGGCGCGGGGCTTTCCCCGCGCGAACAGTCGATGCAGAGAACCCGCGAAGGCAGCTACCAGGTCAAGGGGATCGAGGACGGGAGGGCCCAGGGCGTGGGCATCTACGACAACGGCTCCTTCCGCATCATCCTGGAGGACACCCCCCGCATGGTCATCTACAACCGGGAGACGGAAGAGGGTTGGCTGGTGAGCCTGGCCCAGAAGACTTACGAGCCTGTAAGCTACGACGAAGCGTTGTTGAAAGCGGGATTCTTGCCTGACCTGGTTATGAGGCCCTACTTCGAACTGGAGCAGTTCTGGGATGGACAGGAGTTCCGCATGGACACGGCGGACGGGAGGTCCATCAGGGCCTACCTGGAAGGGCCGGAGTATCTCCCCAGCGCTTGGGTGGCGGAGGCGCAGGGCAAACCCTTCAAGGAGATAAACTGGGAGTATCAGCGGGTTGACGACGTCTCGCCCGCTAATTTCCGGCTGCCCGAGGGATTGACCCCCACCAGATAACAACATATTGTGGTTTGGCGCTATCTTATGCACAACATATTGTTGAAAATGTGCATAACCCACGCAAGGAAGGACACCGGGCGAGACCGGCACCGCGTCCGCAGGCAAGCGGGGATCTCTCTTGGGCGACCCGGTCCGTTCTGAAGATCGGGAGGTGCCTGCGCGGGAAGGCCTTGCCACAAGACGAGACAGGCCCGACCGACTCCAGGCGGGAATTGTACGGAGCAGGTGATGAAGCTATAATCTGTTGGTGCGAGGGCCTATAGCTCAGTTGGTTAGAGCGCACGCCTGATAAGCGTGAGGTCACTGGTTCAAGTCCAGTTAGGCCCACCATCAGAATAGCCCGGGAAACACGACTGTTCCCCGGGCTTTGCTCATGGCCGGCCAGCGGGCAAGAATCAACCGTCGCGAGCTAGACAGGGGCAGAGCTGATTGCCCGCTTGCGCGGTTGCTCCAGGGTCAATGTCGTCTCCACCTGGCAAGGCACACCCCATGCTATCCCCGCAGGCATTCCCGTAACGCACGCGACCACGTGGTGTCACCGCTGCGGGCTATGATAAGAAGGAAGGGTGAGAGCAAGAACCTCCGCGGGAGGTGCCGCGCATGCCTTAAAAGAACGCTCTGGGAGCAAAGCGCGTATCGCTTACTCTAAGACATGCGCGGCTGCGCGGAGGCGGAGGAAAACCGGGAGCGGAAAAGAAGATATAGAAGGGTGCCCGAGAGCACAGGAGGAAGAGTTGCCCAAACAGTTGATCAAGGACCTCGAGCCTGGCGTGGAGGTGAAGAGCGCCTTCATCGTCTCCCGCAAGGAGCTGCGCAAGACCAAGGCCGGAGCGCCGTACCTGGCGTTGGAGCTGGCGGACAAGAGCGGCAAGGTGGACGCCCGTCTCTGGGACCAGGTGAGCCGCTACAAGGACGCCTTTGCGGAGAAGGACTACGTGGCGGTAAGCGGCAGGGCGGAGAAATACCGGGACCAGCTGCAGGTGCTCGTGAGCTCCCTGCGGCGCTGCAGGGACGAGGAAGTGGACGCCTCCGATTTCCTGCGCGTGGTCGGCACCGACCGGGCCGAACTCGAGGGAGAGCTGCGCCAGGCCCTGGAGGAGGTGCGCAACATGCACCTGCGGGGCCTGCTCCTCGCCTTCTTGAGCGACCCGGACTTCATGCGGAAGTTCATCACCGCCCCCGCTGCCAAGAACTACCATCACCCATATCTGGGGGGGTTGCTGGAGCACACGGCGACCACGGTGCGCATCTGCCGCATGGTCTGCGACCTCTACCCAGATATCGACCGCGACCTGCTGATAACGGCCGCCGCCCTGCACGACATCGGCAAGATCGAGGAGCTGGACTACGACCGTACCATAGATTTCAGCGACGCGGGCAGGTTCCTGGGGCATCTCCTCCTCTCGGACGAGATGATCCGGGAACGCATCGCCGGCCTGGCGGGATTTCCGGAGGATCTGGCACTGCGCCTGCGCCACGCGGTCCTCAGCCACCATGGGGAGCTGGAGTGGGGCTCACCCAAACGCCCCAAGACGCTGGAGGCGGTGGTCCTTCACCATGTGGACAACCTGGACGCGAAGGTGAACAGCTTCCGGGAGATATTGGAAAGGGCCGGCAACAGCGATTCTTCCTGGACGGACATGCGCAACCTCTTCAAGCGCCCCCTCTACGTGCCCAGGCCCATGAGCCAGGAGATGGAGCTGGACCTGGAGGAGGACATACCCCAGTAGGTTCTTCTCCAGGAAGTGTGGGTAGCGAAAAAGGAACAACTCTAGTTGCGTGGTTGGGTCGGGCCTCAAAACTTGCATTTTCAACGATTTGCTCGTGGTTTGTCCGCACCGGAAAATGCGGGTTTTGAGACCTGGCCCCCAAGGCTCCACAGCTACCCACACTTCCTGGAGAAGAACGCCCCAGTAACCCTGCCCCCGGGGCGCCGGCACGAAGCGCACAGCGATATCTGCAGATCGTGTGATGCGCGATGCATGAGCCGGGAGATGGGCGCTCTCGAGTCGAGGTCCCGCCGCAGGGAGGCTCAGGCGCTTGCGCGCGGGGCGTTCGGGTCTTACCTGCGTGAGCGGGGCTTGGGACGCAGCTTGACCTTCTCCAGGGCTACGGCCAGGCCCTGCCGCAGGCGGCGCTCGTCATCTTCCGCCAGCGGCTGCCCGCCGTAGCGGGCCCTTTCGAACAGCAGCAGCTCGCCGCAGAGGTTGACCCCCGGCACAAGGGAAGAGAGCCCCCCCACGAATTCTCCGGCCGTCTGGCTGGGGTCGCGCTTGAGACCGAGTGAGTCCAGTGCGCCCAGGAAATCACGCATGGCGAGCAGGGGGCCGTCCAACGCACCCAGCGGAGGCGCCTTCGTGCGTCGCAGCCTGCGTGCAGCCCAGGCAAGGGGTAAGAGAAGAAGGACCAACGCGAGCAGCAGGAGCAACCAGGGAGCCTCGCGCAACGAATAGAGGAAACCGGATACGAGGGCCACAGCGGCCGAGAACACGGCCGTGAAGCCGGTCTTCAGAGCAGAACGCAGCGGCGCGGGCAGCAGCACCGCGAGGTTGCGTCCCATCCAGGAGAAGAAGTCCCGAAAGATCCAGAGGGCACCCGAATCCTGGCCGGACTCGGGCAGGGAGAAGCCCGGCGTGGGCTCGCGGGTAACCCACCCTATCCCCTCCAGGTAGATCTCCACCCAGGCGTGGGCGTCATCCAGGCTCACCTCGTAAAGCCCGGTGAAAGGGTTGTAGTCGCCGGACGAGTAACCGGTCACCACCCGGGAGGGGATGCCCGCCAGGCGGCACAGCACCGCATAGGCGGTGGCGAAATGCTCGCAGTAACCGCGGCGGTGCTCAAAGAGGAAGTAATCGACGGCGTCCTCTCCGGGGGGCAGGGGCGGCACGTCGAGAGAGTATTCGTATTCGCTCTTCAGCCAGTCCTCGATAGCGAGGGCGCGGGTGTAAGGCCCCACTCCCCTGGGCGTTATCTCTACGGCCAACTCCAATACCCGTTCCGGCATGGGAGGGAGTTCCAGGTAGGGGAGGAGCGCGCCTTTCTTTACTTCCATCTTGGAGGCGGAGAGCATCTTCTCGGAGACGATGTGGCGGGAGACGACGCTGTACACCAGGCCTTCGTCGAGGGGGAAAGGGCTCTTGAGGCCGGACTCGTCCTGATAGATGAAGTCCGCCGGGTAGTATAGCAGGTCGGGCCGGAAGGAGGCGAAGATCACGTTGGGCTGCTCCGCCTCGATATAGAAGGTCTGGATGACCGTACGCCCAGCCATGTGAGTCTGGTTGGGGTCGTGGTCGATATCAAAGGGCTGGACCGAGGTGCGCAGCTTTTCGGGATCTTCCTCCGGGGTGAGCCAGGAATAACCGTTGTATTCCCAGAAAGACAGGCCGCTCCAATAGGCCGGCTCCGTGGACCTTACCTTCATCACCGGGAGGTCCACCAGGGTCCCGCGGGTGCGCAGGTCGAGGAAGGTGCCGAACCCGAAGTACGCTTCCGGGTTCACCTCCAGCGCGTTCTGCGGCGGCTTGAAAGGCAGGCCCGGATAGCCGGGATTCGAGAACTGGTAGCCGTCGGAGGAGAGGAAAGCCCTGCGTATGGAGAATGGCAGCGAGCGCAGATAGGTAGCAGATATGCGTGGCATGAACGCCCCTACGGCGAGGCCGCAAGCGGACACGGTGATGAGCAAGACCATCAACACCACCGCGAGGCGCTTGAGTGAAGGCCGGGGCAGATCGACGCGTTCCGGTTCGGCGGAGAGGTCGCTCAGGCGCGACATCTGTAAGAAGTATAGAGTCGGCACGGCAGCCGCGAGCCAGAGCAGGATGATCAGGCCGAAGGAGGCAGTGAGGGAGAAAGAACCCGCCAGCGCGAGGAGTATGAACGAGCTTACCAGCGACAGGAGCAGGTCTTTACCCCGCGGCAGGTCGAAGCTGTGCAGCACCTGTACCCAGACGAAAAGCTCGGCCAGGGGTATGCGGGGGTCGTACGGCTGCAGGAGGACCTGGCGCAGGAAAGAGGCGAGTGCGGCCACGGTCAAGGCCATGATGACCACCTTGACCACCATGTTGGGCCGGTATCTGCGGCGCCAGCTTACAAAGGAACCCGCGCTTAACAGGGCGATGGAGGCCAGGGCCAGGGCCATGCTGGTCACTCCCTGCAGGGCAAGGGCGAAGACGGAGATGGAGACCGATGCCCAGACGGCTATGCGCAGCTGCCGGGAATCCTCTATCTCCCTCGGGGTGTTGAGTCGCCGTAGATAATCAACGGGTTTTCCAGGCATGTTCTCAGATCATCACCTTTACGATACAGGGATATGCTGAAAAGGCCCGAGAAGGGCGTCTCGACCAGTCCGGAGACGACCCCCTCCGAGCTTAGAGCCTCGTGATGCGAGGAGCCGTTTCCATTGTGAGAGAAGGGGTCTACGAGCACCAGTGAGACATGGCACATGGGAGGCAGGGCGGCGGCGAGCCGGCCGTAGTCCAGGTCGCGCGCCGGAGTTATACAGCAGAAGAAACACCCCGGCGACAGCTCCGACCACAAGCCCTCCGCCTGCTGCTCCAGGCCGGCGCCGCCGACCGGCTCCAGGGCGGCCAGCCATTTCAAGGCAGCGTGGAAGCTCGGGATGTCGTATAGCTCGGGGCTTTCGCCGCGGTAGGCTGCCAGGAGCACGGGGTGCCCGGCATAATGGGCGTAGTGCACCACACTCGCCGCGAGGCGCGCCTCCGAATCGAGGAGGGCGGAGTACTCCTTGTGCGCGTCCTTGCCTGCCCGGTTGTCGACCAGGACCACCAGGGGGGTCCCCGTCTCCCGCTCGAACTCCCTGACCACCAGCTCGCCCCGGCGCGCCGTGGTCCTCCAGTGCACGTGGCGGAGCGGGTCGCCGGAGCGGAACTCCCGCACCCCGTAATAGTCTATCCCGGCGCCCTTCTTGGACGAATACTCCTGGGGGGTCCTCTGTTGGTGCAGGAAGGAGTCCACCAGGGGGAAGCTGCCCAGCTCGGCGAAGTGCGGCAGGACCACCAGACGCGATTCCACATGCGCACGGCTGGTGTGGCGAGCCAGGCCGATAATCCCCTCCGAATAGAAAAAGCCCGGCCAGCCTGCGTAAACCCCCCTGCGCAGCCCCCGACGCTGGTAGGTGAGGGATACGCCCCCCCTCCCCTCGATGCGCGTGATGAGAAAGGCGGCGCGGCCGCCGTTCGCGGCGGGCGATTCCTTCTGCGGCGGCGAGGGGTCTCTCAGGTGCTCGCGCAACGTCTTGCGTTTCACCCGCAAACGCGGCCGCCGGCGCGGGCTGCCGTTGCAGGGGTCCTCGTCGATGACCTCGAGGAGGTTGCGGGAAAAGCGGCCGCCGTTATGTATCTCCAGGGTCACCCGCAAGGACCCCTCCTCGTCTATCTCCGCCCGGTGCCGGCGGACCAAGGACAGCCCCCTCACCTGGAACAGGGAAATGGTCCAGGACACCATCAGGGCTGCGAGGAGAAGGCCCGCGAGCCAGAAGAGCCATCCCGACTGCGAGTTGACGCCGATGAGGATCATGACCAGGGAGAGGGCCAAGACCAGCATGGAACGGGAGAACAGCACGGAGACCTCCTATACCACGGGGACCGGCACGCGTGCCAGTATGCGGGAGATGGCAGGGCGCGATTCGCTGAGCCCCCGTGAACGCGATGCGGGTATGACGCGGTGGGAGAGGACGGGAACGGCCATAGCCTTGACGTCGTCGGGGGTGATGAAATCGCGCCCCTCGAGGAAGGCCCTTGCCTGGGCCGTACGCACCAGGAATATGGTGCCACGCGGGCTGGCGCCCATGGAAAAGCTCTCGTCTTCACGCGTCGCCCGCACCAGGCTCACGGCGTAAGCGAGTACATCGGGATCGACGGACACCGCGCGGGAAGCCCCCTGCAGTCCCGGGAGCTCGTCTGTCTGCAGCACGTGTTGCAACCGGGCCACCGGGTGTTCCTCGAGCTGGCTCTCCACGATCTCTTTCTCGTAGTCCTCGGATGGGTAATCCAGGGATATGCTCATGCAAAAACGGTCCAACTGCCCTTCGGGCAGCGGAAAAGTGCCGTGGTATTCTATGGGATTCTGGGTGGCGATGACGAAGAAGGGCTGGGGGAGGGCGTGGGGTGTGCCGTCAACCGTGACCTGCCCTTCGTCCATGGCCTCAAGCAGGCTTGACTGGGTGCGGGGCGTGGCACGATTTATCTCATCGGCCAGCACCACG
>CAYHAT010000124.1:0-8947 GCA_964354675.1 uncultured Actinomycetota bacterium
GGTAAGTTACCTTTGGGCAACACTTTGGGGTCAGACCTCAAAAATTGCCTCTCATTATTACGACGATTAACATAGCTGTAGCGGGTAGAGAGGCAGATTTTTGAGGTCTGACCCCAAAGTGTTGCCCCAGTTACCATCTCCCGCTACCCACACTTCTCGGAGAAGAACCGTATTGTATTGATAGAAATCGTAGAGAATAGGGCGTTGAGGTAAGTAAAGCGTTAAAGGGTGCCTCAAGCCCAGATTAAGTAGACGGGTTATCGGCTAGGCATAGGCTAATTAGCAGGTGACCACATGAGGGGCAGGGAGACAAGCACAGAATCATACTTAAACTATTTGTCTTTTTCATATGGTATTGTGATATTGGAGAACAATTTGATGGGAGTTGAAAATGCCTGCCCTGGACTTGGAAAAGATCGCACGGAAGAAAAACGAGAGGAGGAAGCAACTTTGGTCCTCTCTGGAACGAATGTTGCCGCAGCTTGAGAAACTAGGAGCGGTGAAGGTTATAGCCTTCGGTTCCCTTGTAGAGGGCACCACCAACTCTAGAAGCGACCTGGATATCCTGGTAGTCATGCCGCAAGAGCGCTCTGGGAGAGAATGGTCCCGCTTCATCTATGAAAATATCTACAGGGATATCGCTGCTGATATTCTGGTATTCAATACCAAAGAGTTGGAAAATGAGATCCAGGCCAACAAGTTCCTACAGCGGGCAATGGAAAAAGGGAGGTTGGTCTTTGAAAAGGATTCCTGAGGAAGAGGCAGGGCGCTGGCTCCTGCAGGCCCAGGACGAATTCGCTGATGCCGAAGATTTACGAAAACGGGGGCGGTTTTACCTTGCCCTGTTTCACTTCCAACAGGCAGCAGAGAAAGCGCTGAAAGCGTACCTCTATTTCAGGCTGGAAGAAGTCGATGTCTTCAGGACGCATTCCGTGGCAGAGTTGTTAGAGGCAGCGAGTAAGATTGATAAGGATTTCTCCCAGGTAACGAGATCCAAATCGCTGGATGCATACTATATCCCCACGCGATATCCTAATGGCCTTCCGGGTGGGGTGCCGTCCCGGTTCTATGACGATCCTGTTGAAGCCGAAGAAGCAGAACGCCTGGCTCGACAGGTTATACAATTAGTAGAGAAAAAACTCTACAGCGGAAACTAGCCGGGAGGCAGTTATCCAATGTGCTTTTTCGCTCGTAAATACTTTCCATGCTTGTCGAGACCGCTGCATCCTATAGATTAGCATCATGGGATAATGCCATTGCCTTGCGATACTGAAGCGCCTTGGATTTGAATATCGTTGCCTCGGCTTGAATAGCCTTTGCCATTCGCTGAGGGCAAGGGAGGATTATGGTCATCGAGTACATCGATTACAGAAAGTGCAACTGCTGCGGCACATGTGTCCTGCGTTGTCCCGTCGATGTCATACGGATAAACAGGGAAGAGAAGAGGCCCGTGATCAGGTACCCCGAGGAGCGCATGTCCTGCAACTTCTGCACCTACCAGTGCCCGCGTAAAGCCATCCGGGTAGGGCGCGACAGGCCGGCCGACAACGTCATGGCCTGGGGATAGCTGGGGAGAAGGAAGATGCCCGCGAAGGATGCGAAAGAATCCGAGACCGATGTCCTCGTCATCGGCGGCGGTGTGGTGAGCTTCAAGCCCTCCGGTTTCCCCGTGGCTTCCCTGACGGGGGACGGTGACGCCATGGCCTACAGGGTGGGTGCAGGTATAACGGGAAAGGAGTTCGTCGACGTCCACTGGACCTACGCGGACCACCCCGCATGGGGCATCTTCCAGACGCATAAGTTCCTGCACCATCCATGGCCTATGAAGCTGTACCCTTTCAGCCGGATGCCTGTGCCATTGCCCAGGAGCCTGTTCAAGAACGTGAAAGGAGATACGGTGGGCGGCGTCGGCCTCGAGACGGGTTCCAATATCGTCTTCGAAGCCCATGAGGGGCGTGCCCCGGTCTTCATGCAGTCGCCCGTCCCCGGCACAAAGTTCATCTACCATCGCGAGCTGGTCGGGGGTGCTTCCTGCGGCATGGCGCACCACAAGGCGTAGGGTATCTGGCCGATCGGCACCGAGGGCGGCACGAAAGTCCCTGGACTGTTTGCTGCGGGCGATGCACTGGGCTCGATGCAGTGCGGCGCAGACTACCGGGCGGTTACGGGGATGTCCTTCAGCGGTTCCGCCTGCCAGGGTGCAAGAGTCGGGGAGGCAGCGGCGAGATATGCGGAAAGTACGGGCGAGCCCCATATAGACGATGCGCGGATCGCAGAGCTTACCGAAGCGATATTCGCGCCCGCAAAGCGCAAGGGCGGCTTCACACCGGGGTGGGTCACCCAGGTCCTTCAGAACACCATGACCCCCTATTTCATCCTCTACGTAAAGGAGCAAAAGAGGCTGGAAGCAGCCCTCACGATTGTTGAGTTCATGCGTGACCACCTCGTCCCGATGTTGACCGCCAAAGACACCCATGAACTACGTCTCGCACACGAAACGAGGAATATGGTCCTGAACGCGGAGATGAAGCTAAGAGCATCGCTCTTCCGAACCGAGAGCAGGGGCACGCACTTCAGGGAGGACTTCCCTGCCAGAAATGACAACGACTGGTTTGCCTTCGTCAAGCTGCAAGATGTCGGCGGCAAGATGGTCTTGAGTAAGGAACCGCTTCCGGATGAGTGGAAACCTGACCCGAGCGTTCCTTATGAGGAGAGATACCCACTGAGATTCCCGGGAGAGCTGGAGTTCCTCAAGGACAAACGTTGAGAAGGAGCACTGTTCCTCTAGAAGATATAATGCATCCAATTCCCATTATTCCAACAGTGGTACTAGTACTCCTCTACCATTCTATGACCAACAAAGAAGTAGATATGGATCAATGCAACTTAACTAGACAAGACCGATCATATCTAAAGACTCCTAAATCTAGTGTCAGAGCTTTCGAAACAGGTACCAGGATTTAATGACCACAGGTGGAGGTGCGCTAGTAGGGATTATCTAAGGGAGATCCTCTGATGAGGTAAAGATATGTCGTATACGGCGGGCTTCATACTCTGATGCCAAGCCCCATAAGAACCATACTTGAAAAAGCTTACACAAGAGCGGTGGTTGAACGAAATAGTAGTCCTCTCTCAAGTATCCAGGAGGAATGTCGGCCCGCTTTATCTCCGGCCGTGCACCCGATTCTTGGATGATTACTGGAGCTACAAACCAAGAATCCACTTCGGCGTTATTTGCTTTCGCAATCACATCACCTGACGTATTACGAATATGAGATTGGCCGATGAAATCATAGATGGTATTTTTTACAGGCCAATCAGGAAATGGGACCGGGCTGGTCATTCGTATCGTGCCGCTTTGGTTTGCGAATACGACTGGTACAGAAAGACTTCTCGCATACTGATAAGGAACAACTTCAGAAGCCATCTGCGACCAAAGTTTCAAGCCCGCTCTCGCAATGGATAAATCGGGGCGCCAAAAGATAGATCTCGGGGCGCCCCATAGCGCAACGATCACTACCAGCTCAACTCCGCTTTGCTTGAAGCCTTCATAGGTTTCGCGTGAGAATGAGTCAAAACAGATTACCCCTCCGATGCGACCATAAGGAGTGTCGAATATGCCTGGACCAGGCGCATCGCTTCGGCACCATACTGCTGATTCTGACCACGTCGGGTTTCGCTTGCGATAGTATTGGACGCTGCCGTCATCACCCACCATGACCATCGTATTGTAAAATTGCCCTTCATAAATCTCGTATATGCTTGCGGTAATGAAAATACCATGCGAGGATGCCTGTCTTTTAAGCCAGGTTAAGGTTCTGCCATCTAACGTTTCGGCGATCATCATCAAAGATTCGCCAAGGTAAAAGCCAACATTGAACATCTCGGGGAGTACTACAAGTTGTGCGCCATCTTCAACACACTTAGAAATGTAGTGCTCTGCTCTAGAGAGATTTTTATCAATGTTAAGCGGTTCAGATCGCATCTGAATAACACCGATATTTAACATGTTGCCCCCACTTTTCACTCTGGATCCTTAGATTCTGCTAACCGCGATCACCCCGGATGCTTCGCACATCCACCTTGCTGCCATCATATCACCTCTAAACAGGATGAGGGGATAGGTTGCAAGGCCGTTCTATTCTTGAGTGGTAGCTTTGCTGTTGTCTCTCTATAAGATATAAATCTCTGGGCCGTATAAGTTCGGAATTGCCGGTTAACGTAAGGGCGCTTGATAAGATGGGGGGTAGATCGTGAAGCCAAGTACAATGCCTAAATACCTATTGTTTCTTGCTGCTCTTATTGTTGCATTGGTTCTTTCCCTGCTGGATTTTCCAGGCCTTTTCTTATCGGATCTCGATCGGGCCGAGGCCGCCTATAATTCGATCAGATATGCGGAAACGGAGGCCGAATCCTCCACGAGGTCTACTTCCTATCAGGACAAGGCTACTCCGGACGGCTTCTTCTATATTGGATTCTTTAGATCACTGCTTTCTATTGATGTTTAAGAGGGGAGGGCGAAGCGCCTCTTGCTCGATGGATGCTAAGATACTGGCATCGAGGAACGGACATGAGAGACGCCGAGACAGATGGCTTCACTCCATTGTAGCGAGGAGATCACATGCCAGCCGTTACGAGGGACGCCGCATCGGTGATCCTTTTACGCGATGGCTCTTCCCAGGGCAGCATCGAGATCCTTATGGTGAGAAGGCATGCCCGCAGCGATTTTGCCGGGGACATGCACGTGTTCCCCGGAGGAGGGGTGGAGGAATCCGATTGCGAGGAGGACATGGCCGGATTATGCGCGGGGATCGACCCGGAAGGCGCCATGTCTATCATCGGGGACGCGCCCTCCCCAGCCCGGGCTTTGGGGTTTTTCGTCGCGGGCATAAGGGAGACCTTCGAGGAGGCTGGGATACTGCTCGCCCGCGAAGCCTCAGGAGAGCTCGTTTCGTGCAAAGGGAAGAGGGCGGCTCGATTCGCCACCTTCCGCGCAGCGATAAGGGATAAGCAGCTGTCCTTCAAGGAGATGATCGCGAGGGAGGGCCTTAAGCTGGCGGTTGACCGATTGATGTATTTCGCGCATTGGATCACCCCGGAGCTCTCCCCCATCCGGTTCGATACCCGGTTCTTCCTGGCCCCTGCGCCTCCACACCAGAATGCATTGCATGATAACGTCGAGACAACGGACCACCTGTGGATCACTCCTCAGGAAGCTTTAAAGAGGAACGAACGCGGGTCGTTTTCAATGCTCCCCCCGACCATGATCAACCTCGGGGCTCTTACGCCCTTCTCGACCGTGGAGGACGCTTTGACTTCGACCGAAGGAGAAGATGTCCCGGTTATTTTCCCCAAGGTGAGCTTCGAGGGTGGAAGGATGAGGCTTCTTCTGCCCGAAGACCCCGACTAGCCGTGATCCTCTTCACCTCTGCAAAAGGCCTCTCAAGCTCAGAGCCGGCTTTAAAAACTTACTCTTTGAACTCGGGATTCAGCGAGGTATCCACGGCCCAGTCCTGGCCCCAGCGCTCCGGCCACTTGAACGGGCGGTAGGTTATGAGCTTGGGCCGGCCGCCTTTCCAGAGGTCGTAACGCGGGTCTGAGTATCTGTCGAAGAACTTCACGACCTTCTTGTCCAGTTCGCCAGCGATCTTTTTATACCCCGGCTTGCCATAGACGTTTTCGTACTGACCGGGATCGGCGACGAGGTCGTAGAGCTCGTTCTCGGCCATTCCCTCCAGGCGTTTCCAGTACGAATACTGCGGGGTGCGGATGCCCCGCGTCTCCTCGTGTTCGAAATAGACCTCCTGCTCCCAGCCTGCAAGCGGCTCACCCCGCAGCAGGGGGGCGAAATTGCGGCCCGGGGTGTCGGCTATCTCCACGTCTCCGAATTCCAGATAGTCGAGGAGGGTGGGCATGAGGTCGACCTCGCTCACCATGAGGTCGGGCACGCGGTTGGGCTCTATGGCCCCGGTGTGACGCATGATCAGGGGGATGTTGATGTTCTGGTCGTACATCACCTGGGGAAAGCCTAGCCCGGCCGTCCACCAGCCGTGGTGGCCGTAGGGCAGGCCGTGATCGGAGAGGTAGAGGACCAGGGTGTCATCCTCCAGCTTGTTGCGCTTGAGGGCCTCCATGATCACCCCCACCCCGTGGTCGACCATGGCGTTCTGCGCCGCGATGTTGGCCCGGCTGCTGGGGTCGTTGTGCATGCGCACGTAGTCGAAGACCTCCGCGTTCAGGGCTTTCAGCATTCCCATTGGATCCGTCGAATCGAGCTCCGGGTCCGCATGGGGATCAAAGGGCTCGGTGATGAAGGCCAGCAGCTTCTCGTGGATGTGTTCCTGCAGTTGTTTGAATTCCTGGCCCGCGTAGTCTTTATAGAAGGGGTTGCGGTGATCGGGCCCGAAGGCCGTGGGCGACATGGTATAGGGGCCGTTGAAGCCGACGTAGAGGAAAAATGGTGCATCGTCATCGTAGCTGTCGAGGTAATCCGAGGCCTTCTCCGCCCAGAAGTCCACCAGGTGGCGCCCCTTGACGTCGTACTCCTTGCCGTTGTCTATCACGTGGTTGTCGTAGAAATCGGTGGTGTGCCCTTTGGGGAAGGTCACCCAGTGCTCGAAACCGAGGGCTGGCTTTGCGAACTGGCCCAGATGCCACTTGCCCACCAGGGCGGTATGGTAGCCGCGGTTTGCGAGGGTAAGGGGCAGGGTGCGGAACTCCCGGATGGCCACCCAATCCTCTGGGAGGTAGGAGAGGTCATCGTTGAACGGCTCGTGCACGCCATGCTGACTGGGCATCAGTCCGGTGAGGACGGAAGCGCGGGTGGGCGAGCAGAGGGCGTTAGTGCAGAAGCCGTGCGAGAAGCGCATACCTTGGTGAGCCAACCGGTCCAGGTGCGGCGTGCGGTGTTCGGTATTGCCGTAACACCCGAGCGCACCGGCCCACTGATTGTCCACGATGATGATGAGCAGATTGGGTTGCTTGCCCTTACTCTTGCGCGCCACCTGGGCACCTCCTCTTGTCGCTGTTCTTATGTCGGACCTCCTCATTATCCGACCTTTCTGCGATGAAAGCACCTGTCAAGGTATCCCGATCGAATTCGACGACGGCAGTACGGAAGGAGCCAGTGGCATCATCAGACACTATGCCGCGGCCGACTCGATGATCGTTCACTTAAATAACGAAGGCAACCTCGGGCTACCAAAGAGCTTGAATATGGGTATCGAACTCGCCGAGGGAAAAGACATTACAACACAGAGAAAAGCTGGCAGGCGTCACAAAAAAAGATGATATAATTCGTCACGGGGTAGAATGCGACAAAACCGGCAGGGACCTGTAACCGAGAACACTCTTTTCAACCAGGGGGGTTAAACGATGTCCCAAGAACAACTGAGCGATGTAGGCAGGCAGTTGCTGCACGATCTCCCCGCCCTTGCCACCCTGCGCAAGCTCGACCGCAAGGAGATAGATAAAGTCATAGCGCTGGTCGAGAACTGCGCCGCTTTCAACCGCGAACACGCGGAGCCGAAAGCGCTCGAGCTGGACGAGCGCATAGGTCGGGACCCGGACTATTTCGATTGGGACCTGGTTAAGGATGCCGGCGATCACCGGCTGTTCTCCCTGGTCATACCCGAGGTCCTGGGAGGACTGGCGGGAAAATACATGCTCACGGCCGGTTTTCTCGCCTTCGAGGAGCTGTGCTCGACCTGCGCGGGCATCGGCAACGTGATGGCTGCTACCGCCCTGGGTATCTCTCCCATGGTCACGCCGGGTGGATTGGTGCACTGGGATACCGTCCTCAACGAGATCATGGAGGGGGAGAAGAAAGGCAAGCCCGTGCTCATGGCCTATGCCATAACCGAGCCGTCGGCGGGGACCGACGTCGAGGAGCCCGAGTTCCTGGCAACGGCCAGGATAGGCATGGAGGCGAAGAAGGTCAAGGGAGGCTACCTGCTCAACGGCCGTAAATGCTTCATATCCGGCGGAAGGGAGGCCACCTACCTCACCGTATGCGCCGCCACCGAGAGAGACCGGCCCCTCGAGACCTGGAGCCTCTTCCTGGTGGAGAAGGACAGGGAGGGACTCTCCGTTCCCAGGGTGGAGCAGAAGATGGGCCAGCGAGCCTGCCACGCGGCCGAGCTGCTCTTCGAGGATGTCTTCATCCCCGATGCCAACCTGATGGGCTCGGAGGGGGACGGCATGGCCACCGGCATACTCGCCATCATGGCCGCTTCACGGGGCCCGGTGGCGGCGGTTGGAACGGGGATCGCCCGGGGGACCTTCAGGCATTTTCTGGCGTGGGCGAGGGAGGCGAGAGGGGGGAAGAAGCCCATAGACGAGCAGTACATACAGATGGCCCTCGCCGACATGCATGCGTCCATCCAGCAAGCGCGGGGATTGTGCCTCAACCACAGCCTGGCGGGAGACGAAGTGTTCGGCGCGCTCATGATCAACCCATTGATGAAGTCGCTCTTCGCCCTGCCCCGGGCGGTACGCCTCTCCCGGCCCTACCGGTCCTTCCTGCAGTCCCCCATGGGGAAAGCCATGACCAGCCAGATGCTGCGCATCCTGGTGGACGAGGACGACCTGACCCACATCCTCTCGCTGGCATCCCTTGCCAAGTTTGCGGGAACCGACAACGCCATGTGGGTCACCTCGCGGGCCTTGGAGCTCATGGGCACGGATGATTCGCCGCAGCGGCGCTGGATGGTGCTCGCGGGCAAGGAGATGGACGCGCCGACGACGGAGGCGCTGCTGACGGGCATCCGGATCTCTCCCGAGTTCGTCGAGAAGGTCGCCGGCGCGATGGTCCCGGGAACGACGATGGTCGTCACCCCGACCGCAGCCACCGCGGAGACGACGGCTCCCGCCGGCTTCACGATCGTCGAAGCGGAGCAGGAAAAGAAGAAGGAAGTTCGGTGCTGTCAACGCCAGGGCCTGACTAGTC
>CAYHAT010000125.1:0-8933 GCA_964354675.1 uncultured Actinomycetota bacterium
GGCGTCATAGCCATCGAGGACAACAAGCCCCAGGCTTTGAAAAAAATGACGGCGCTATGCCAGGGCAAAGGCATCAAGGTCTCTTCCTTGCGCACCAGGTACCCGCAAGGAGCCGAGAAGGTGCTCATAGACGGCCTGCTGGGACGGGAGGTGCCCCCTGGAGGACTCCCCATGCACGTGGGCGTGGTGGTACAGAACGTGGCTACCGCCCACGCCATCGCACGCTATCTCTCCACCGGCATGCCCCTGGTGGAAAGAGTGGTCACCGTGACCGGCTCCATCGTGAGCGAGCCGTCCAACCTCATGTTGCCCATCGGCACCAGCTTCGCCTCCGCGGTCGAGGCGTGCGGTGGGTTTACAGAACCGCCCGCAAAGGTGCTCATGGGGGGGCCCATGATGGGGCTGGCCCAGTACACCATGGAGGTGCCGGTGATCAAGGGGACCTCGGGCATACTGGCCCTGTCGCGCAAGGAGACGGATTACTCCGTCCCCACCGAGCCCGTATGCATCCGCTGTGGGCGCTGCGTGGACGTATGCCCCATGGGTCTCATCCCCACTTACCTGGCGTCCTACGCGTACAACGAGAAATGGGATGCCCTGCAGCGATTGAACATCAACGACTGCTTCGAGTGCGGCTGCTGCGCCTACGCCTGCCCTACCAGGAACCCCCTGGTACAGCTGATAAAGACGGGCAAGGCGGAGTCGGCACGCCGTAAGATGCGCATGGAAAGGCGCGCGGCGGAGTTGTCCGTGGCGAACGGCGAGGAGGGAGGCGGGGATGGAGAATAACCTCATCGTCTCCACGTCCCCCCATATCCGTGCTCCCATCAGCACGCGCAAGATCATGTGCCACGTGATCATCGCACTCACGCCCATCACCATCTACGCCCTGGTCATCCACGGCCTGCACGCGCTCTGGGTGCTGCTGGCTTCCATCGCCGGGGCGATGCTGGGGGAGTTCATCATGCAGAAGGGACGCCGCCTGCCGGTGACGCTCTCCGACTGCAGCGCCCTGCTCACCGGGCTGCTGCTGGCGCTCACCCTGCCCCCGCTGCTGCCGTGGTGGATCGCCGGCGTGGCGGGACTGGTTGCCACCATACTGGGCAAACAGATGTTCGGGGGGATCGGCCATAACCTCTTCAACCCCGCCCTGGTGGGACGCGCGGTGGCCTTCGTCTCCTGGCCCGCCTATTTCGCGGCCGCTTACGCCAAGTCGGCCGCCATCGGCATCGCCAACACCGCCACCCACAAGTCCATCGAGGCTACGGTGGACATGGTCAACGGGGCCAGCCCCCTCGCGGCGATGAAGACGATATACGACGGGGCGGCCAAGGCCCCCCAGGGCCTCTTCGGCTCGAGCTACTACAAACCTTTGCTCTTCTCCAATCCATGGGGATGCCTGGGCGAGGTCTCCGCGCTGCTGCTCATCCTGGGCGGCGTCTACCTGGTGGCCACGCGCGTGATCGATTGGAGGATACCCGTGGTGTATGTGGGAACGGTAGCCGCCCTCAGCGCCCTCAGCGGCCGGGACCCCCTCTTCTACACCCTGGCGGGCGGGCTGCTCATCGGGGCCATCTTCATGGCCACCGACTATACCACCAGCCCCCTGGCGCGCCGCGGCAAGATCATCTACGGGCTGGGACTGGGTGTGGTCACCTGGCTGTTGCGTGGCTGGTCCAACAACCCCGAGGGTGTGATGTTCGCCATCCTCTTGATGAACGCATTGGTGCCACTCATAGACCGTTACGTCCTGCCGCGGCGGTACGGTAAGGTAGAGGAAACCGAGGAGGTGTTGCCGACATGATGAAGACCATCCTTAACCTGGGCCTGAAGCTCTTCCTCGTATGCCTGGTCGCGGCGATAGGCCTGGGCTTCACCTACACATTGGTCGAGAAGAGTATCGCGGAACAGGACCTCAAACGCAGGGCTGAAGCTGCCGAGGTCGTCCTGGCGCCCATCGGGGCGCAGCCCCAGGAAGATCCGGAACTGACGGCATCCATGCAGGGCGATTACCCCGACCTCATCGGTGTCTTCGAGGGCTTGGACGCGGAGGGCAACACCATAGGCTATGCCTTCGTACTCAAGAGCAAAGGCTACAACTTTATCACCATGGCGGTGGGGGTGGACATGAACGGCCAAGTGACCGGGATCGACGTGGTGACCAACGAGGAGACGCCCGGCCTGGGGGCGCCCGCGGCCGAGAACCCCGAGTTCCTGGGACAGTTCAACGGCAAGGGACCTGCGCCGCTTACCCTGGACGAGGACATCGACGGGGTGACCAGCGCCACCTACACCTCCCGGGGCATCACCAACGGCGTGAACATGGCCCTGGAGATGTGGAGATATGTGCAGGAAAACCCATAGGAGTTAACGATGGAAAAAGAGAGGACCCTCTGGGG
The DNA here is from genome assembly GCA_964354675.1 of uncultured Actinomycetota bacterium. GTDB lineage: Bacteria > Actinomycetota > Geothermincolia > Geothermincolales > RBG-13-55-18 > SURF-21. Next base: position 2,400 of record CAYHAT010000125.1, read on the forward strand.
AGAGTTCAGCAAGGGATTCATCACCACCAATCCCCTGCTGGTGTTGATGGTAGGCCTGTGCTCTGCGCTGGCCATCTCCACCAAGGTGGAGAACTGCATCTTCATGGGCCTGGCGGTGATCTTCGTGCTCACTTGCTCCAACGTGATCATCTCGCTCATCCGCAACTTCATCCCCGATCAGATACGCATACCCATCTACATCGTGGTCATCGCATCGTTCGTGACCATCGTGGACCTCACCCTCAAGACCATGCCCGCCGTCTACGACCGGTTGGGTGTATGGATACCCCTGATCGTGGTCAACTGCATCATCCTGGCCAGGGCCGAGGGGTACGCTTACAACGCCAAGGTCTCCCATGCCTGCATGGACGGGCTGGGTATCGGACTGGGATACACCGCGATCCTGCTCATCATGAGCACCTTCCGTGAACTGCTGGGCACGGGAAAGATCGTTATGTTCAACACCACCATCATCAGCCTGGGCACCAAGGATATGCCTGTCATCCTCATCCTCTTCCCGGGGGCTTTCATCACCTTCGCCCTGCTCTCAGCCCTGCTGCAGTGGTACCAGGACCGCAAGAAGCCACGAGTGAAGGAGGGCTGACACGATGAACGAGGCATGGAGGTTCTTCCTGCTCTTCTTCGGCGCCGCCATCGTCGCCAATATATTGCTTATCCGCTTTATCGCCCTCTGTCCCTTCTTCGGGGTGTCGGGCAGCCTGGAGACCTCGCTGGGGATGAGCATCTCGGTCATCTTCGTGATGGTCATGGCCACCTCGGTAAGCTGGGTAGCCTGGAACTACGTCCTCGAGCCGTTGGGGGTGGGGGAGTTCCTCTACATCCCCGCCTTCATCCTCATCATCGCCAGCCTGGTGCAGTTCGTGGAAATGGTGATCAAGAAGACAAGCCCACCCCTCTACCGTGCCATGGGGATCTACCTGCCCCTCATCACTACCAACTGCGCGGTGCTGGCGGCGGCCACGGAAAGCGTGAAACCGGGATTCTTTACCAAGTTGAACATCCCCTACAGTTACGGTTTCGTGGAGTCCGTGGTATACACCCTGGGTGTAGCGGTAGGCTTCTCCCTGGTGCTGATCATCTTCGCCGCCATACGAGAGAGACTCGACATGGCTCCCGTTCCGAAATTCTTTCGGGGCGTCCCCATCGCGTTCATCACCGCCGCCCTGTTCTCGCTGGCATTTATGGGCTTCGCAGGCATGTTCGGGCTGTAAGGAGTCGGCAATGGATTGGTCCCTGATCTGGAAAGCGGCCATCGCCCTGGCGGGTTTCGGCGCGCTGCTGGGAGCTATCCTGGCCATCGCATCCAGACGCTTTCATGTCGATGTGGACGCCCGGGTAGAGGAGGTCCTCGAAGCCCTGCCGGGTTCGAATTGCGGCGCCTGTGGCCTGCCGGGTTGCGAGCCCGCCGCCGAAGCGGTGATCAAGGGCGAGGCACCGATCACGATATGCAGGGCAGGCGGTCCCGACGTGGCCGACAAGGTCGCGAAGATCATGGGGGTGGAGGTGGGATCGACGGTGCCGCTGAAAGCCCACATCCACTGCCGCGGCGGCGCATCCGTCTCCCCCATCAGGGCCGTTTACCAGGGAGTCAACTCGTGCCGTGCCGCGGAGATAGCTGTGGGAGGAGGGAAGGCATGCCCCTTCGGTTGCCTGTGCCTGGAGGATTGCGCGAAAGTGTGCCCGGTCAGCGCCATCACCTTCGACGAGGACTGCATCCGCCGCGTTAACGTGAAGAAGTGCACCGGTTGCGGGCTGTGCTCGGACGTCTGCCCCCGCGACCTCATCGAGATGGTCCCCGCTGACGCCACCGTCTTCGTGCGCTGCAAGAGCCAGTATACCGGCAAGAAGGCTTTGAGCGTGTGCAAGGTGGCTTGTATCGGATGCAAGAAGTGCGAGAAGACCTGCCCCGAAGACGCCATCCACGTCGAGAACGGCTTTGCCGTCATCGACTACGATAGATGCACCGACTGCGGCGACTGTGCCATGGTCTGCCCCACCGACTCCATCCAGCTCTGGGCCGCTAGGGTTGGGCATCCGGAGGGAGGCGAGTTCATCCTCCCCGAAGGCAAGAAGAAGGGAAAGGGCCCCGACTATGCGGTCGACACCGACGAGCTGGAGATGGCGGTCGAAGAGGTAAGCGCGGAAGAAGCGGTGGAATAGTCGACCTTCTGCCCCGTATGGTTTCTTTGCAAAACCTGTACGCTTCTAGACCTCTGCCTTTTCTTCGGCCTCGCCGCATAGCTGGGCTATGGACCGGCGCACCTCTTGCATGAGATCTTCTTTGCGTTCGAGGTCATAGTCGGAGGCCTCGATGGGAGAGCCGATGTTGATCGTCACTTTCTGATCGAATACGAGATCCAGGGTCTTGGGCGGCAACACTTTTTCCGATCCCAGAATACCGACGGGGATGATGGTGGCCCCGGATTCTATGGCCATCACGAACCCGCCCTTTTTGAATTCCCCCATCCGCCCGGTGCGCGAGCGGGTCCCCTCAGGGGCGATCCAGAGTACGACCCCGTCCTCCATCTTGGCCCGGGCGGCTGCGAGGTCCTTCTTGGCCTGCTCGATATCGGAACGATCGATGGTCATGAACTCACCGGCCCTCAGCCCCCGGCCCCAGATAGGCACCTTGAAGAGTTCCTTCTTGGTGAGCATACGGATGCTGCCGGGCAGGGATAACACCATCAGCGGGATGTCGTAATGGCTGCGGTGGTTGCCCATGATGATGTAGCGCTTGCCCGGCTCTACCTTGAACCCGTGTGGATCGTTCACCGTGCAATCTATCCTCACGGCGTCCACGAGCTTGGCTGCCCACCACCTGAGCCATTTATCGCCGAACCAGCGTGGGTACCCACCTGTAAAATTCACGCGATAGATCACGATAAACGAGATCCATAAAGTTGCATATATGATTACGATATAGATGCGCAGCTTTTGCAGCATGGTTGCCCGCATTAGAAACCCTCCCTTATCTGGTCTGCCGGTATGGTCAATTCTGAATACAAAACGACTTGGATGCAATGGGTTTTCTGTTGGATCTTGTCGGGTTGACCGCCGGTTCAAAGTGCTGCAACGGCATGCTTCTGTTTTCAGATCTCGGAGTCTGTTTCGTCCCCCCTCAACCACTTCAACGTAGGCTTCAGGAAGGGGTATTCTTCCGCCAGGGCAGCGAAGACCGGCCCACGTAGAGCTCCGCGCTGCCTGGCCCAGGGCAGGCGGTTGTCGTAGGCCGTCTCTACCCGCAGAGGCGAGGCGAGGCCGAGGCCTCTTTCCATGACGGACGCGATGCGCAGAACGAACTCCTCGAAGAGGGCCGCCGCTTCCTCCAGCCCCCGCGCCAGCTCGCTGGGCAGATAGAGCCCCAGCAGGCGGGGCGCCCGGAAGATGACTATCACGGGGTCGTAGACCAGGGCGAAGAGCCGGCGCCTGAAACGGGTTACGTGGAAGCCGCTGTGTGGCAGGTGGCATCCCAGTTCCTCACGCTCGCCACGGGCGCACGGCGGGAAGACCCCCTCCACCTCGTCGCGGACCTCCTTCTCCAGCAGTCCGATCATCTTCTCCCAATCCGCTTCCTCCTCGCAGGACAGCTCTGCAAAGAGCGAGCCGCGCAGGGACGGTTCCTCATACAGCACTTCCACCTCGAGCGGTTGCAGGAAGTGGGTCAACCCACGAGCGGAGTATGTCTCGTAAGAGTTGTCCCCCAGGCCGGCCAGGCGGTACGCCGTATCCCGGTCCAACCGCAGCAGGCGGGCGCGAAAGCGCACCCTCCCATGTCCGACCTCCTGCTGTGGAGAGACGAGGAGCGGTATACGCATGAAGTCGCGAGTAAGGACGTCGCGCACGTGGGCGGGGAAGTCGGGCCGGTCAAAGGCCGCCTTGTCCCGCTGGTAAAGGAATTCTATGTGCGAACCGTCGGGGAGGGGGGGCAGTTTACTCACCGGCAGGTAATGCGGTGAGGCTGGGGGTGGGCTCTCCCCCCTGCGCAGGGCGGCTCTCATCTCGCCCAGAAAATATGAGGGGTAATAGGCGCGAGGTTGGTAGATGGCCGTGAAGGAACTGGCCAGCGCCTCCCCTGCTACCTCGTCGCCGGCGCGCATGGCCTCCCCCAGGATGCCGGCCTTGATGGCGGCGACGTCCAACCTGGAAAAGGATTTCGCCCTGCCCCTCGTCTCCGCCGCCCGCCGGTGCTCGGAGAGGGCGAAGCAGAAGGAGAACTTGGATATCTCCTCGGCAAGCCCGCGCTTCCCCCGCCGGCCCGGCAGCCTGTAGCGGTCCCGTTCCTCTTCCAGGACGACCTCCCTCTCTCCTCTCTCCTCTCTTCAGCCATCCCGCCCATTATAACTTCTTTGTTGCAGGATACATTCAAGCGCTGACCCGAAACGTACGAGATGATAATATGTGCCTATCACACAACGGGAGCCTGGAAGGGGGCTACCGAAAGGAGGCCAGAGTTGGCAACAAACGGAGACGCGACCATCTATGGGGCGGGCATGTCCGGCCTCGTCGCCGCAATCGACCTGGCCAGGCAGGGTTACGAGGTGGTCGTACACGAACGGGAGAAGGGTTTCGGCGGGGACTCCATCTATAACCCCTCCACCCATACCACGTCCATAGACGTGGAGCGTACCTCGGAGTACGTGGGCATCGATCTCTCGCCGGCGTTCCATCCCCTGCAGTACTGCCCTTTTTATTTTCACGAGACTACCTTCGAACCTCCCCTCCACGTTTTGGACCTGTACGCCGTGGAGCGGGGCAACCGGCCTACCAGCCTGGATTCCCTCCTCTACGAGGAGGCGCAGAAGCTGGGGGTGCGCTTCGAGTTCGCATCCCCTCTCCGCAAGGAAGACCTGCCCAACCTGCCCGAAGACACCATCATCGCCTGCGGGCTGACCCCCGGCGCTTACGAGATGCTGGATATTCCCTACCTGCGCTGGTACGGATGGATCTCGCGCGGGGAGATAGGGTTCAGCAACGTCTCCTGGATATGGATCGACGAGGCCATCAGCGAATACGGTTACATGAGCACCTGCAACAACTACTACTTCAACCTGCTCTTCTCCATCCGCCACGTCGACCGCGCCTCGCTTGAGAAATACCAGGACTTCATGGTGCGGCGCGAGGGAGTCGAGCATGACGATTGGCAGTACGTCTCCGGTGCGGTGCCCCTGGCCAGACCCGAAAATCCCCGTCTCTTCCACAACGGCTTCATCATGTGCGGCACCATCAGCGGCGCCATGGATCCCTTCTTCTGGTTCGGCATCCTGGGTGCGCTGATCACCGGCAAGACCGCGGCGATGGCCATCTACGACCGCGTGCGGGCCGTGGAGGACTTCGAGCGTTTCAACCGCGGCTTCAGGCAGGGCTTGTTCTTCAAGAACAACATATGGTACAGGCTGCGTCCCCACGTGGGATTTATGGAATGGCAGATAAGAATGCTGGGGCCCAAGCGGGTCGCGAAAATGGTGGAGATAGCCCTCAAGCGGGGCTCGAAGTACCCCTTCAACCTCCCGGGCTTCAGCACCCTCGGCAACTATTAGGGTCAGGCCTCAAAACTTGATTTTTTCAATGGCTTTGATGCGCGTTTCTTCTGTGCCGAAAAAAGTAAGGTTTTGAGGCCTGACCCCAATTGCCATTACTTGAGACCAAGGCCATGAAACGATCAAAAGGAAAGTAGGGCTGGGTCCCAACCGCTATCTAGGGTAAGCGCCTTGACGTTTCCGAATGTAAAGGCACTGACCCCAAAGTGTTGCCTAGACGCAATTTTTGAGGCCTGACCCCAGAAGTGTTGCCACGCCTCCTCGACGCAGGAGAGTTCAAGTATTGGAGCCCGACCCAACGATGAGGTCGCCGGCCAAGGGCGGCATGGCGTTGTAGACCTCGCTCACCTTGAAGAGCAATGCGTGCGAGCTCAAAGGGGCTAACTCTCCCTTCACCTTGTAGCTCTTCACGTCGAAGGTGAGCACGCACAAAGCCGCCGCGCAGGGGACCTTTACCTGCGCCAGCTCGCGGTTGTACTTGGTTATCTGCAGCACGAAAGCGCCCTCCCCCGCCGGGGCGGCTGCCATGACCGGATGGATGCGTGGATAACCGTCATCGCCCATGACCGCCAGGGCTTTCACCGAGGTGAGCTTGACGAACTTCTCCTTGACCATACCGGGGACGGTTACTCCCCCGTTTCCGTCCGCCGCGCGGTGCATGCGCGCCTTGATGAAGTCAAAGGGGACCCCGAGCATGGCGGCGCCGCGCGCCGGATACGCCTCGTGCACATCGATGACGCCGGCCGACCTCATACCGGAATAAGCGTTATAGCGCATGAAGTTGGAGGCGTCCAGGGCCTCCTTGTACGGCCCGGTCTTCTCGAATCCCTGGAAATCGCCGGTGAGGGTGGCCATGCGCAGCTTGGTGTTGACCACCGCCGCGGCTACATGCGCATTGCCCTCCAGGTATTCCTTGCTCTTCCACATCAGGAACTCACCGAAGAGGAGCCGGTCCTTGCGTCCGCCGGGGGGCGGC
>CAYHAT010000126.1:0-8933 GCA_964354675.1 uncultured Actinomycetota bacterium
CTTCGTCCATTGATCTCTAAAAGATGGCGCAGGGAGCGATGCATGTCGCTCTCCCGGCGCGGCCAGTGGCGGCGGCCCTGCTTGATGATCTCCAACATGGTCCTGTCCTCCTCCGTCCCGGCCTTCTTAAAAACCCAACTCCGACAACTTCTCCGCCGTCTGTTCGAAGCGGTCCAGGCCGCCCCGCGTGGACTCCGCCCAGCGGCCCCGGTCCCATATCTCCACGCGGTTCAGCATGCCCACCACCTCGACATCACGGTCGAGACCCGCTACCTCGCGCAGCTTGGGCGGGATGGTGAGGCGGCCCTGGCGGTCCGGGGCGGCCTCGTAGGCATGCCCGAAGAGCACGCGGCTGAACTCCCTCTTCTCCGCGCTCCCCTCCGGGAGGGCCTGTATGCGTTCGGCCATCTTCTCGAACTCGCTCCTGGGGAAGACCGCCACACACTGCTCGAGCCAGCGTGCCATCACCACTCCCTCCTCCAGTTTTCCCCTGAACCTGGAGGGCATGATGATGCGGCCCTTGTCGTCCAATGCGTGTTCGAACGATCCGAAAAACATCTTCGCTTCCCTTTGCCGCTCCGCTTGCTCTTCCGCCTTGCCTTTAGATCCGGCTTGTTCCTCCACCGGGACTCCACACGGACCTATACCATAATCCACTGTGCTCCATTATAAACCACTTTTCTCCATTACGTCTATATATTCGACCCTGAAAAAGCAAAAATCAACCACTTTTTACAGGATTTATACCAAACACAACATCCTGATCCCTACGTGCTGGGGTATACGCTATATATTGGGGTGCCTTACAGCCCGAGAACCGGGGATCGGTCTGAAGCGACCTTCGCGAGCAGTATATGCTTCAGAAGGCTGCGCTCTGGATATGCAACCTGCGAGTGGGGAGCGAGGACCGCTACCCCCGGGCTCGGGCCGGTAATGTGGCGGTGGAGCGGAGCGAGACCGCTACCCCCGGGCTCGGGCCGGTAAATCAGGACGATACGGGAAGGAGGTCCTCGGGCTTCTCGGTGGCCTGCGCTTTAGCCTTCAGCCACCGCTCCACCAGGTAGGGCTTGAGCCACTCGAACTCCTCCGCCTGGCGCTGTACCAGCTGCTCTGCCTCCATGGTGGTCATGTTGCGCGTTCTTATGGCGCTGTCTGCGGTGCGGGCGCAGTAGAGCGGGACCAGTGATTGTACCAGTTCCCGCCGGGAGACGTTGCAATCGAAATTGTAGGCCACCGCGAAATCGTAGACTATCTTGGCCCACAACTTCTCGGGAAAAGCGAAGTCCTCCTCGCGCCTGGCCTGTGTGGCGTAGGACACCTCCAGCATGTTGGCGGGCTCCAGGACCTCCTCCCACAGGTCGCGATAGCCGGGGTAGCCGGTCTCGAAATGGTCGATGAGGTTCTCCACGTTTATCTCCATGGTGGCGGGCTCCGCGTACCTGATATCACCGAAGACGCGCGTGGCGGTAGAGCCCCTCACCCTCATCCATTTCACGTCATGCATCCCCATGAGGTAGAAGATGGTGGAGGCCACCTGGGTGAACATGGAGCCGAGGTCGCTCCCGGGGGCCTTCATGTTGTGGATCTTCACCCCCATGGCCGACTGGCAGATGCGGAAGCCCTCGGTGATGGCGGTGGTGGTCATCCAGATGTCGATGCCGAACTTGGCGATGTCGGTCTTCCACACGTCCATATGGGAATAGAGCAGGGCCAGGGAACCGGTGAAGCCGAAGTCACCACCGATGGGCTGGCGGATGCGGCGGCCGTACAGCGCCTGGGTCAGGGGGTAGGCCAGGCCGTTGGTTATGGTGCCGTCGTACTTGTGGCGTATGTAGTAGGGTGCCACGAAGCCGTAGCTGTTGTTCCATACCGGTTCCCCCAGCAGGCGGATCCACTCCGGGGTGATGCTGCGCAGGTCGGAGTCGACGACCACGCAGATGCGCGTCCTCAAGCGGCTGGCGATCTCGAAGATGGCGTTGAAGGCAGAGCCTTTCCCCGGCAGGCCTTTGTAGGGTGTGACGATCTTCTGCACCTCGGGGGGCACCTCGGTCTGCAGCACCACTTCCACCGTATCATCGGTGGAGCCCCCGTCGGAGTTCACTATCACTGGCTTGAGGCCGGGAAAGTACTTGACCATACCCGCGGCGGCGGCCTGCACCACGCTGGCGATGGTTTCCGCGTTGCGGAAACTGGGGATGCCTACCACGATATCGGCGCACCCGATATCCTCGCAGCGCCGGATCACCTCGGGGTCGAGAACGCTGTGCGATCCACCCATCATGCGTTCACCTTGCTCAACCGTATCGCCCCATCACATAATCCCGCAATCCCACCTCACTGGATAAATATCCCATAAACTCCTCCCAGCGGCTCCTCCAATCCAGGTACCAACGGTAAGGCTCGCGAGCGGGCTTGGCGTCCGAGCGGGCGCGCATGACGTTGGCCATGCATTGCGAGAAGCCCTCGCGGTCTCCCTTGCCGAGGTAGTCCATCCCCATGAGCACGCAGGTGCGGAAGATCATCTCCTCCAGGTCGTCGCGGAGGAAACGGCCGGGGTAAGGATCGAGTTCCTCCACGCCGACCAGGCGCCTGCCATCCCCCGGCTCCTGGGTTCTCAGCTTCTCGCGGCTGTAGATGAAGCGGTCCAGGTCCTCCCGGAATCTCCTCCACAGGGGAGAGGTCTTGGGGGGCGGGAGATGGCGGATCCACAGGGTGTTGTCCAGGATAAAGTCGTGCCCGAAGAACTTGGCGTTGATGAGGTAGTCGATGTCCTCCCCCCTGGTCACGTGGGGGTCGAAGGCCACCCGCGTGAAGAGCTCGCGGTGCACCACCATGTTGCCGCCAAAGACCCAGGGGGTGAGCTCGAGCCTCTCCCCTGCCGTGATGATCTCGAAGGCGCGGTTCATGTATTCCACCGCCGGCCACTCGGCGAAGACCGGGTCACGGTTCACGGGCACGCGGAAATCCCCATCGGGGTTCACGTAGTAGCCGGCCAGCCCGCCGATGAAGCGGCCCCTATGTTCGCCGCCGATGTTCTGCGCCACCTTGTCCAGGTAGTGCGGGTCCTCGTACACCTGGTCGTCGTCGAAGAGCACTGCTGCGTCCGCCCCGGTGATGCAGGCGGCGGCCAGGCAGAAGTTCCTGATGTTGGAGTAACCACGCAGAGAGAGCATCTCCGCACACCCCCGCGGGCCTTGCTTTGCGAGCATCCTCTGCATCTCGCGCTCGTGGGAATGGGTGAGAAAAGAGACCGGAAAGCGGTTTCGGAAGCGGGCGACGATCTCCTCCAGGCGCTCCTCCACCTCATGCTCCAGGTCGGGGTGGGTTGCTGCGCCCAACACCATGACGCGAAAATCCGGGTAGGAGAGCAGCCGGACGCTCTCCAGCGCCCGCACCAGGGTCCCCTCCGTGTCCAGGGGCGTGGGATGATCGTAAACCGCGTCCTCCTCGCCGGTGGGTTCGCCGGACCTCCTCCCCCAGTACGAGGGGATGATCAGGGTCAACTTCAAAGGCTTCCTCGTTCTCTCTCTGCTCGCTTTGACAACGGCCCTCCAGGCGGCCTCTCCGGCCTTTCCTTATCCTTTTTTCTCGGGATTTAAGCTAAGGCGCTTGAACGGCAACAATCCTCTTGGAGGAAGTGTTGCGATGCAAGGTTCCGATCGTTAGTTGACGAGAGCCGATCGGGACGTACGATGAACAAATATACCACATATGTCAGAACAGCGGCTGGTGTGGTTGAGGTTGCTTTCATGTCGCTCGTGATGACGCTACATGGAGTCTGCCTGCTCTAACGGGTTCCCGCGAGCAGGCCGGGGGGCTAGAGGGTTTCAGGGTTCATGACGTTGCGCGGTTCGCCGCGGTAGAAAGAGACTACGTTCTCGACGGCGATGGCAGTCATGCGGTCCTTGGCCTCCCGGGTGTTGAAAGCGATGTGGGGGGTGAGCACTACCCGGTCGAGCCGGACGAGCCGTCTCAGGTCGGGGTGGGGCTCGCCTGGGAAGTTGTCCAGGCCGGCTCCTTTGATGCGACCCTCCTCTAGCGCGCTCGCAAGGGCCGCGAGGTCCAGGACCTCCCCCCGGCTGGTGTTGATCAGGATGGCGCCGGGGCGCATGAGGGAGAGTTGCCTTTCCGCTATGAGGTTGCGCGTCTCGGGAGTGTAGGCCACGTGCAGGCTTACGATGTCGCAAGTCGAGAACAGTCCGTCCATATCAAGGTAGGCGGCCATATCCTCGATCTCCGGCCGCCTTACCACATCGTAGTAGAACACCTTCAGACCAAAGGCGTGGCTCAGGCGCGCCATCTCCTTGCCCACCGCACCCATGCCCACCAGCCCGATGCTGCGTCCGGCGACCTGCACGCCCTCCCGGTCCATGGAGGTCCATCGGCCATCCCTCAGGTCGCGGTCTCCCCAGGCGATGTTGCGGGCCACCGCCAGGATCAGTCCCAGGGCATGCTCGGCGACGGAGCGGTTGCCGTAGTCGGGAGTGTTGGTGACCGTGATGCCCAGGCCGGTGGCCGCCTCGATATCCACGAAGTTTGCCGCTCCCACTCCGATATAGGAGACGATCTCCAGGTTACGGCAACGCTCAAGTACCGCTGCGTCCATGTTGGACCAATCCAGGAAGACGGCATGAGCCTCCTCGATGCGTTCCAGCAAAAGGTGGCTCTCATCCAGTCGGTTCTTATAGTAGCGGTAGGAGCCGTACTCCAGCAGGGGCTCCATCACCCGTTCGTAGACGCTCGTCCCCGCGATGAACTCCAGCCCGTCCAGAAAGACGAACAGCCGTGCGCTACCGGCTCCCCTCGCCTCTCGTTCGCCGATCAGGGGCATGGCCGCCGCTCAACCTCCCCCGGCGATGGCTCGCAGGGCCTGCTCCAGCATGTCGTTCTGGACATCGTCGCCGATGGTGATGCGCACATGCCCCGGGATCCCTATGGCCTCTCCCGCTCGCACGATCACGCAGTTCACGAGCAGTTTCTCGAAGAGTTCGGGAAAGGCGCCGTTCTTGACCAGGATGAAATTGGCCTGGGTGGGGACGTACTCGAAGCCCGTCTCCTCCAGGATGCGGCACAGCCTCTCCTTACCCCGCACGTTCATCTCCCGTGACCGCGCCACGTGTTCCGCGTCCTCCAGGGCGGCTAGGGCGGCGACCTGCCCCAGGCGGTTGACGTTGAAGGGCAGCTTCACCTTTTCCAGGGCATCGCGGACGGGGCGGGAAGCGATGACGTAACCCACCCGCAGGCCCGCCAGTCCGTAGATCTTGGAGAAGGTGCGGGCGATCACCAGGTTGGGATGGTCTTTGTAGTATGCCAGGGCATCGGGATGGTCGGGATCGGTCACGTACTCGACGTAAGCCTCGTCCAGCACCAGAAGTACGTTTACGGGAAGGTTAGCCAGCATCTCCTCCAGCTCGGATGCGTTCACCACGGTCCCGGTCGGGTTGATGGGCGAGCAGAGCGCGACGTATTTGGTGCGCTCCCCCACCGCCTGCAGCATGGCCGGGATATCCTGGCGGTAGTGGCGCAGGGGTACCCGCACCACCTCGGCCCCCATGGTCCTGGCCGCCAGCTCGTAGGAGGTGAAGGTGGGGTCTCCGACCACCACCTCGTCGCCCTTGTTCAGAAAGGCGAAAGCCATCAGATCGAAGGCCTCGTCCGCCCCGTGGGAGACGACGATGTCCTCCGCGGGTACCCCCAGCTTATGGGAGAGGGCCTCCCGCAGTTCTATGCTGTTCCCATCCGGATAGATGTGGGTGGTGGGAATGGCTTCGCGCATGGCCTCCATGGCCAGCGGCGAGGGGCCGAGGGGGTTCTCGTTGGAAGCCATCTTAACGCAGCCGAAAACGCCGAGCTCCTTCGCGACTTCCTCGGGCGATCTCCCCGGATTGTAGATGGGGAGGTCTCTTATCTCCTCCCTGATCAGTTTATCGATGTCGAAATCCATTTCCTTCACCTTGCGTCGGTATCAACCGGACCTGTCTATTATATATGACTGATCCCGGGGTCAGCCCCTGACAGGATAACCGAGAACAGGAGACTACGTGGGTTCAAGCCTTGGGGTCAGCCCCCGTGGGTGTGGACGTATCCTTGCCGTTTGTAATAAGCGACGTTGATCACCCGCGTATCCCCTACCCGCAGCTCCCGCTCGGCCGGTTGGTGCACGTGCCCGTGGTAGAGGATGCGCGGTCGGTTGACCTCGATGTACTCCAAGAGATGGGCGCTTCCCTCCACCGGCCTTCCCGCCACCACGTCCATGGTCGCCGCCTCCAAGCGGGGCGGGATGTGGGTGCAGAGGATGTCCACCGGGCCCAGCTCGCGCAGGCGCTCCCCGAATGACTCGTCATCCATCTCGGCCGGCATCATGAAGGGCGAGTAGAGGGCCCCGGACACGAATCCGAACACGCTGTCCTCGATCTCTACCTTCCCTCTTGCCAGCACCGCGTTGGCCGCCCCATCCAAGGATGCCTCCAGCAGGTCGGGGATGTCCCCGTTGCCGTAGATTATATAGGCCTGGCATCCTATCTCCTCGAGGACCCGGCTGAAGGCCCTGTACGACTCGCTGACACGCTGCAGCAGCTCCTCGTAGAACCCCCCTTCGGGCGCCAGCAGCTCATCCCTCAGCTTCACCCCCGCCTGGGGGCCGGCGGCCACCGCGGACATCAGCTTGCTTACCAGGTTCTCCCTCCCCAGCACGTCGGCGAGGATACCGCTGATATCAGACCAGTCTATGAGGTCGAGGATATCGCCCAGTATCAAGAGGATGTCGTCGGGCGCTATGTTCTCGGGAAGGTCCTCGAAGCGGCCGTGGGGGTCGGCTATGAGTCTTATCGCCAAATCAGCCTCCCTCCCCGCTTCCCGCACTGCGATATATGGCTACCTCTCCGGAAGCAAGGGAGCGCGATGAACGCATGGCCTCCACGGTGCAGGCATAGAGCTTCTCCGGCAGATGTACCTCCTCGGGGAACGAGGCCAAACCCCAGCACATCTCCAGGGTTCCCTCCCCCGAGACCTTGGAAGGCAGTTCTTTCTGCAGGTACTTGCACAGACGCCCGGCCATGACCTGGCCCCCGCGCCACCCCGTCTCCGGGAGCAGCACCGCGAAGCTGCCCTCGCCCAGCCGGGCCACCACGTCGCAATCCCTGGTCATGCGTACCAGGGAGGCGGCGATATCCTGCAACATCTCCACGGTCTTCTCGTCGCCTTCCAGGTCCATTACGGCGTAGATGTTGCTCATCTCGAACAACACCAGGGTGATGTCGTGGTTGTAGCGTACTGAACGCCGTAGCTCCTCGATCATGCGTCCATGGAAATAGCTCTTGTTGTAGAGCCCGGTCTCCGCGTCCCGCAGGGGGTTTTCCATCATCTCCCGAGAATGCTCGAAATGATAGGCGGAGGCTGCGGCCTGCAGCAGCAGGTCGAAACAGCCGTTTATCCTCTTCTCCAGGTGGAAGTCCACTGCCTGCTTCATGTCCACCTGCTCGCGGAAAAGGTTCCAGAACTCGTTGCGCATGATGATATGCTCTTGCACCAGCTCTTCTATGGAGAAGCCTTGTTGCCGGCGCAGGCGCCCGAGCCCCTCCGCGTCTATATGGGCATCCCCATCGGCCTTGAAACGGTCCGCAGCCTCCTGGTCGTTGACGGCCGCTATAACCGCCGCCGCCAGGCGCGCCATCCTCTCGCCGGCCTCCTCCTCCACGACCTGGACGTGGACCGGCAGGGGCAAGCGCTGCATCTCCTGCTTCCACTTTTCCAGGAGCACTTCCGCTTTGTCCGGCAGCGGTGTCATGGAGCCATCCTTTCCTCTAAGCGATGATCTTGGAGATGGGGAGCTCGATGATATCCTCGGCTCCCCTTTTCACCAACTCCGGGATGAGCAGGTTGATGCCCTTCTTCTCCACCACGCTCTCGACCGCGAAGTATTCCTTGTCAAACAGCCGCGACAGGGTGGGAGCTTTCATGGAGGGGAGGACCTTGACTACGCCGTCCAGGTCCGCCTCGGCCACGTTGAACTTGATGAGCACTTTGCCGCGGGCGTTCATCGCTCCAAGGATGAGCATCCGTATTTCCTCCATGAGCAGCCGCTTCTCGGCATCGGCGTGGCTTTCCTTGTTGGCGATGAGCAGGGTGGTGGACTCGAGCACGGTCGCGATGATGCGCAGGCCGTGCTTGCGCAGCGTGCTCCCGGTCTCGGTGAGCTCGACCACCGCGTCCGCCATCTCCGGCACCTTGGCCTCGGTAGCGCCGTAGGAAAGATAGACGGCCGCCTTCTTTCCCAAGCCCTTGAAATATTCCTCCACCAGGCGTGGGTACTCCGTGGATACGCGCACCCCCTCCGGCAGGTCCTCAGACTTCTGGTAGGGCGAATCACCGGCTACCGCCAGCACTATGCGCACGATGGTGCCCACAGCGGTCTTGGTGTAAGGGAGATCCGCGATATCCACCACGTCGGCGCCGGACTCCCGCACCCAATCGTACCCGGTTATGCCCAAGTCGAAGAATCCGTCCTCCACGTACTTGGGTATCTCCTGTGGCCTCAGGATACGCACCTGCTCTATGCGTGGATCGTCGATGCGGGCATGGTATTCCCGGTCTCCGCTCCGGCGTACGGTAAGGTCCGCGTCATCCAGTATGTCAAGGGTGGTGCTCTCCAGGCTTCCCTTCGGGATCACTAACTTCAGCATCTCTCTCCTCTCTCCGGCCGGACCCTACAGCCCCTGCTCGTCCTTCTCTTCCAGCTTGCGGCCGTAAAAATCCTTTATGCGGTAGTTATCGTCCTCGCTCGTGAAACCGATGTCGATCTCCAAAACCCTGCCCCTCTTTCCCAGGGACCTCAACTTGTGCATCCCCATGGCGGGAACCATGAACTCCTCCCCTTCCGTGGGCAGAAAGACCTTCTCCCCGATACTTACTTCCAGTCCGCCATCCAGGATTAT